>JAGGTO010000057.1 GCA_021163705.1 Thermoplasmata archaeon
AAGATTGAAACTTGTGAGAGGAGAGGGTGTGTATGTATGGGATGAAAACGGGAAAAGATATCTCGATGCCATAAGCGGTATAGGAGTTGCTATTCTGGGACATGCGCATAGAGAATTTGTGGATGCCATGCAAAAACAGTTTGAGAAACTGACTGTGGCAGGGCCCATGTTCACCCATGAGGAGAAAGAGAAAGCCCTTGATTCTCTATCTCATTTTGTGAAATTTGAGCATGCCTATTTTGGCAACTCTGGAACGGAGGCAGTTGAGGCTGCCCTTAAATTTGCAATGTATTATACAAAGAGAAGAGAGATAGTGGCTATGACAGGAGCGTTTCATGGACGCACTCTCGGAGCTCTGAGTGCAACATGGAAACGCAGATATCGCGAGGATTTTGAGCCACTTCTTCCTAATTTCAGGCATATTCCTTTCAACGATGTGGAATATGCTAAGGATGCGATAACAAACAGCACTGCTGCAGTTATTGTGGAACCCATTCAGGGCGAGAGCGGAATAATTCCTGCGAAGGAGGAATTCATAAAAACTCTGAGGGATGTCACGGAGGATAGGGGCGCCATGCTAATAATGGATGAGATTCAGAGCGGTCTACGCACAGGTAAGTTTCTTGCCTCCGAACATTACGGCATTGAGCCAGATATAGTTACATTAGGGAAGGGCATTGCCAATGGTGTTCCCGCAGGTGTAACGCTTGCAAATTTCGATGTACCTCGAGGTAAACATGGATCAACATTTGGAGGTAATCCACTTGCATGCAGGGCAATAGCAACCACGCTGGAAATACTGAGAAGAGAGAAACTTATCGAGAAGGCGAAAGATAAGAGTATAGAGGTAAGGGGTAGCAGGGTGATAATGAGCCGTGGCAGAGGGCTAATGCTGGGTATACTTCTGCGTGAAAATGCTGGAAAATATGTGGAAGCTTTGCAAAATAATGGTCTTCTTGTGAACACCGCTGGAAGTAGGGTGATAAGGCTTCTGCCACCACTGATAATAACACGGCAGGAGATGCAATGGATAAAAGAAAAGATAGAGGGTGTTTTGAATGATAAGTGATGATGAGAAGGTGGAATTTCTGAGAGAACTTGTGAGTATATACAGTCCCACAGGTCATGAGGATAGTGTGGCAAGATTCATAGTTGATAGTTTTGAAAGTTTTGGCGTGGAGGCATATATAGATGCGGTGGGAAATGTTGTGGCGGAAAAAAGAGGGAACGGGAAAAGAATACTTCTGGCAGGGCACATGGATACAGTTAGCGGATTGATTCCTGTAAGGATAGAGAATGGTGAGTTATGGGGAAGGGGAAGTGTGGATGCTAAAGGTCCTCTTGCCACCTTTTTCTTCGCGTTCATAGAGAGCAATGCAAATCTCATATTTGCAGGACTGGTGGAGGAAGAGGGTTTTTCCAAAGGTGCTCATAATCTTCAGGTAGAGAAACCAGATTATATAATTATAGGAGAACCCAGTGGAGTGGATGGTGTGACCATAGCCTACAAGGGAAGTTTGACGATGAAATTTGTGGAGAGGGTTGAAAAATTTCATGGAAGTCATGCAGCAAAAGGGCCTGCCGAAAAACTCATAGATAAATGGCTTCTTCTGAGCAGGGATTTTGAAGGAGGCTTTAATAACGCGAGCGGAAGAATAGTGAGATTCAATGCTTATGAGCGTGATTTCGATTTTTACGCTGAGATGGTTGTGAATATTCGCATTCCACGAGGTTATACCCCTCCCATAAAGGGCGAAATTCTTGATTTTGTGCCTGCCTACGAAGTCTCTTCCCGCAGTCCACTTGTAAGAGCGTTTGTAAAGGCAATAAGAAAAAATGGCATGAATCCAAGACTCAAGAAGAAAAGTGGTACGGCAGATATGAACATTCTAGGTCCAAAATTTAAAGCAGATGCTATTGCTTATGGACCTGGAGATTCACGCCTGGATCATACGTCATATGAGCATATAAACCTTGAAGAGTACCTTAATGCAATAGAAACCCTGAAAACTGCCATTAATGAGCTAAAGATGCTCTAATATCTTGCAAATTGCAATCTATTTTGGATATTGGAAAAGCCCTATATTATCATAAAAATTAGAGAAAGGAAAATGGAGAGACATAGTCTCCAAATTTCTTCTGTGTCTCTTTAAGTCTTTTCTCCTCCGCATCCAGCTCCTGGAATAACTCAGGAGGAACATTGTCCATGCTTCCATATATCTTTCTTATTCTCTCTATTTTCTCTAGAAGCCTGGGAATCCTTATTGTGAACTGTTTCTCATATTCCTCTCTAGTATATTCCTTATTCAGCACTTCCTTGAACAATTCCTTGAGATCCTCATATTTGGGCAGATATCCTATAGGAGTTTCAATTGCATCAACTTCGTTATGAACTCTCAGCTCCATCCATTTGAGCCATACCTTCTTGTCCAGTTTGCTATTGAGATACTCTCCATTCTCATCCTTCAGGAAATAGTTGACAGCGAATATCCTTGGAGGATTCCCCAATTTCTTTCCGAAATCTAGATAATTTCTTAAATAGATGCCAAGATGCACGGACATGAAATCTAGGATAGACATTATATTGAACTTCCTCACGCCTTCCTTGCCAAGCGTTGCTGCCGTTGTTTCTGATTCTATGGATGCTCCTTTCATAATCACGCCATGCTGCCAGTTGAAAGATTCGCATACCGGAGGCCAGGTATCTGAGTCGCGTCCACCAAATATCATGCCACTTAGCTTCACACCATTTGGAGCATTCAGAGCTTCCCTGTCAAGATTGGGGAAATACTCCAGGCGAACAGTGAATCTTGCATTTTTGTGACTTGGAGGTATTTCGTTGCCTTCCTTATCCTTCTTTCCACACCACCATTTACCGCTATGGTTCTCTCCCTCACAGGGTATTTCTTCGCCCATACCTGTCCAGTAGGGCTTTCCCTCATGAATGAGAACATTGGAGAATATAATCTCCTGAGGCTTGTGAAGGACCTCCCATATATATGGGTCATCCTCTTTGTTCACGCCCTGAATTATGCCAAATACTCCATTTTCCACATTCACCGCGCGAGCTTCTCCGTTAATTATTTTAATGAACGATAAATCATCTCCCACAAGTCTCTCGCCTATGAGCATACATGTACTCGTTTTTCCGCACATGCTTGGGAACGCACCTGTGAAATAGGAAACACGGCCATTTGGGCCATTCACACCCATAAGGAACATATGCTCACTAAGCCATCCTTCTTTAACAGCTCTCGCAATTGTTAATCGAAATGCAGGTTTCTTCAATCCTATGGTGTTACCGGCATACTGGGTATTGGCTGCATAGGTTATTTCATCTTCTAGATCTATTATTATCCTCCTTTTATCCAGATTCTTGCTAGTGTTTCTCTCATCAAGCTCACCCTCAGAATGAACAAATTTCATGAATTTTAGAGATGGATTGTTAACAAAGACCTCATAGGCCTTGCGATAAAGCATAAATTCACTGTGGGCAACATAGGCGGAATCTGTAAGCTGCACCGCCGGAATCATGAATGGGGAGTTCTTTGGACCGAGGGAGAAGAAGAGGATGAACAATTCTTTCCCCTTCATAATGTCCCTCATTATCTCTCTTATCTCCTTCAGGCCTTCATCTCTCTTTTTAGTGTTGAGATATGGAAGCTTCTCTCCGTGGGGAGTTAGAATGTATGTATGCTCTTTATCCCTGGCCTGATCATAGTAATTATCAAAATGAATTGTATGACCTGCCGTCTTTAAGAGACGCTCTTCACCATACATTATAGCCCGGTTACGGATATAGAGTTCGTCCTCCTCACTATCCGTGGCCACAAAAATCTTGGAGGGATTGCATAACTCAATGTATTCTGCCAGGAATTCATAGAGTGCTATATTCTTTGTTTTTTCTATCTTTTCATATTGTTCCTTATCCAACCTATTTTTTAAATATTCTAGTGCTTCCATTTTTATCACCTTTGTTGAGGGAAAGGATGGGATAATTAAAAATCTTTTGCATTTTTCTCACTCAGTTTGAGTATTTTTACACCTTCTGCATTCAAAATTATAACCTTTCCTCTTCCTTTGTGGAATTCCTCCTCTATGGCTGTAAAATTGTTACAGAGAAGTTCAAGGGCTCTCTCTATTTTTCTTTTTCTTGAAACAATGGGCAGGAAATGATCCTTTATTCTCAATATATTGGGTCCAAACTGAAATCCCAGTAAAACAGGAATATCCTGAAGAATTTCCCTTATTCCCTGAGCTTTCTTAGCACTTCCATGCTCTTCCTCCTCTGGAGAGGTGTTCTTCCTCTTTTCCAGAAGCCTATATCCCTCTTTGCTCACCTCGTATAT
Source organism: Thermoplasmata archaeon (assembly GCA_021163705.1). Taxonomy (GTDB): domain Archaea; phylum Thermoplasmatota; class Thermoplasmata; order Thermoplasmatales; family Aciduliprofundaceae; genus S014-41. Next base: position 4,350 of record JAGGTO010000057.1, read on the forward strand.
CAAAAAATGTTCTCCCTCGCCGAAATGGTCGTTTGTGAGCATTATCCCGTCCTTGGTCGATACGGCTACCCTCATAATTTAGGGATGCCGAAATAAGTAATAAAGTTTTCCAAAATCGATGCCGATCTCATCTTCTTACTTATCTTTCCTCTCTTTGAAACTTTCATCTCATACACCGTTGGAAACTCCAATTCTCTGAGTTTAATGATGCAATCAAACCTGCCGTAAAGAGAGGGAGAGCGCCCTATGCTGTGACCCTATAATAATTATGTTTTCATACATTATGCGCAAAATTTTAATATCGCCTTATAATTCACCAAAGCGTAGCCCCGTGGTGTAGTGGTCAAGCATCGGGGACTCTGGTGGGAACCACCAGCGGGTTCCTTTACCTCCTGCAACCGGTCCCCGGGGAGATCCCTGGACGGAGGTTCGAATCCTCCCGGGGCTGCTTTTTATATTTCGTCACAAACTCTACGAGAAGGGTATATGAATTTTCGATACAGGAAATCTTTATATTCCTTGCTGCGATTTCCCTCTGCCAATAAACCAAATAAGGTGAGAAGTATGAACGCAAAGGAATATGTAGAAAATGTGATTGAAAAAGTGAAGGAGAAAAATCCAGCAGAGCCAGAATTCCATCAGGCAGTAACTGAGGTGCTGCACACTCTTGTACCTGTGATTGAGAAGAATCCAAAATACATGAAGCACAAGATCCTTGAGAGAATTGTAGAACCAGAGCGTGTCATTATGTTCCGAGTAACATGGGAAGACGATAATGGTGAGATTCATGTGAATAAAGGTTTTCGAGTGGAGTTCAATAGTGCCATAGGCCCCTACAAAGGTGGATTGAGATTTCATCCCACCGTAAATCTCGGTATTCTCAAGTTCCTTGGATTTGAACAGATCTTCAAGAATGCCCTTACCGGAATACCCATGGGTGGTGGTAAGGGTGGCTCTGATTTTGATCCTCATGGCAAGAGTGATGCTGAAGTTCGACGCTTCTGCGAAAGCTTTATGATGGAGTTGTATCGCCACATTGGGCCAAATACCGATGTTCCTGCCGGAGATATCGGTGTCGGGGCAAGGGAGATAGGCTATCTCTTCGGTGCATACAAGAAGATTGTGAATCGCTGGGAAGGTGTTCTTACCGGCAAGGGTCTTAACTGGGGTGGCTCTCTAATAAGACCCGAGGCCACTGGATATGGAGCAACCTATTATCTAGTTGAGATGCTCAAACACTTTAAGGGGAAGAAGGATCTCAAAGGCTATAATGTGGCCATAAGTGGAAGCGGTAATGTGGCTCAATTTGCATCCAAGAAGGTTACCGAGTATGGAGGTAAGGTCATAACCCTATCTGATTCCAAGGGTGCCATGTATCTTCCTGACGGCCTAAATGACGAGATATGGAATGCAGTTTATGAAACAAAGGCAATAAGGCATGGAAGATTGCAGGAAGTGGCCGAGAAATTCGACCTGCCCTGGTTCCCGGGCAAGAAGGCTTGGGAAGTTGCTGCCAAGGAGGCTGGAGAGGTTCATGTTGCATTCCCTGCAGCAACACAGAATGAAATAAATGCTGAGGACGCAAAAATGCTCATCAACGCCGGTCTCATAGCTGTAGTTGAGGGCGCAAATATGCCAAGCACTCTTGATGCAATTAACCTCTACTTTGAGAACGATGTGCTCTTTGGTCCTGCAAAGGCTGCCAATGCTGGAGGCGTAGCAGTTAGTGGTCTTGAAATGAGCCAGAATGCGCAGTTCACACACTGGAGCGCAGAGGAAGTGGATAACAAGTTGCACCATATAATGGTGAACATATTCAACACGGGCAAGAAATATGCAGAGAAATATGGGGAGCCCAAGAACCTGCTTCTCGGTTCTAACATCGGCGGCTTTGTGAAAGTTGCAGATTCCATGATTGACCAAGGAATCTACTGAACCCCTCTTTTTTATTTTTTAAAAAAGAAAAAAATCAGTCGTAAATCATCTCCTCTTCCATTTTGCGGAGGTAATCCACGGAGCGTTTCACATCTGCGAATAATGTATATACCCTTTCTATATGCTTCTTTTCGATCTCCTTCTTATCTGCAATTTCCCAGGCTGGAGCTAGAAGCTGTATTGCGTATCTGAGTGAAGCCTTCTGTCCTATCTCCACAAGATAATCCAGAGCATCATCCTTTATTTTTATCCCTTCCTTCCTCGCTCTCGTTGCTATTATATCTCTCATATCCTGGGGTTCGTATTTCTTTGTGGTAATGACAAGCAATCTGTCCAGGAGGTCCAGGGGCATGCCGAAGGGAGATTTTATATCTGTGCCTCTAACTGTGGTTATACCTCTGTTTGTGGCAAATATTATTATGGGTGACAGCTCCTGCTCCATGGCCTTATTCAGGAAAGCGTATGTTTCGATGTCCAGCATTGAGCATTCATCAATAAATAGCACTCCAGGTATCAGTTCTGCTCTTCCATCCTCCACGAGTCTTTTAACCTGTTCATCCACCCTCCTTCGAATTTCATCACTTATTTCCTTTCTCTCCGAAAATCCGAATATTAAGGAAGCTATATCCATGCCCGAGCGGGATTGCATCATATCCAGATCATTGAGAGTGAGGGTGTAAACGAATTCCTTCTCCTTGAGAACTTTGCCATCGGGAACCTCCATAATTTTCGCCGAGGACAAATCATAACTCTTCTCCTTAACAGCATCCTTTGAAATTCCTACCTTCACAACCCTTCCACTATCCGCATCAATCTGTATTATGTCACCCTCCTCTATTCCCTGCTGGAGGATCTGCATTGCAAAACTCTGATCCATTCTCAACTTCTTCTTCTCCTTCTTCGTTTTTAGCGTGACGGTGGCACTTGCAGGTATCTTCTGATAAGGATTATAGGGATGCTGTACATAATCCATGCTCAGACTTTCAACCTTGCCTTCATATATATTGCGCATCTCATGAATCCTAACCCCTATAGCCTTTCTGAGGGTCTGTGTTAAAAACTCTGTTTTCTTCACCTCACTGCTGTATATCTCACTTCCGGCTATGTGAACAAATGGTACATCCTCTCCCAGTTCCTTTGCAATTCCTATGGCTAGGGCCGTTTTACCACTTCCCGGCGGGCCAGCTATGAGAATTGCATTACCTGCGAATTTACCCTCCTTTATCATTCTAACAATTATACCTGCAGCCTCTCTCGCCTCAATCTGCCCTATCATACCATCCGCCTTTCTTATTGCACGGTAATTTTCATCCAGGCCAAGTCCCATGATATGTGAATGCGCGGAAATCCTCTCCCACTCCTTCATCTCCGCTATCTCCATGCCATCACCTCAAATCTGTGAATTTGTTCTTCTATATAAAAATTTCTAAACAGTTTTGGTTATGTGGAGTACAGAAATTATTTCGTCGAAGGGTAAATTGAAGAATGAAAATTTTTAAAGATGTCTGCTACTTCTGTGAGGAATCATATCCCAGATGATGTTTCAGGTCATGAATCATATATATGCTATAAGGTTCATCGATAATCTGAATGGTGTGCCTCTTCTTGTCGTATATCTTTTCTATAATTTCAGGTGTGAGTTTCACAAATGTGGGGGGTATCTTAGCATCCGCAACATCCGCACCGAATACGCCAAACCGGCATTTCAGACGCTCCCAGGGATTTCCTTCTGTCACCACAATCATTGAGAAGTTTAGATAGTCATTCATTCTTAACCTGCTTCTGTTTATTATGATTCTGTCTCCCGGAGAGAGAGTGCCGTCGGCATCCACATCCCTGTATGTGACAGGAGTGTGCAGGAAGGGATATGTTACAGGTGTGCCGTTGCATGTGAGCACAGTACCATTTTGTAAGTTATTAAGTATGAGCAAAGAGGTCAGAGGAATGGAAGTCACATTTGTTATATCCACGAACCCCTTATCTCTATGAGCAGCCACAGACACATTTTCTATCTCCAGAACCACAGTTGATTCGTTCTCATCCACTATCTTCAATTCCCACAGAAACCGATAGGGCGGGGGTGTAT
>JAGGTO010000083.1 GCA_021163705.1 Thermoplasmata archaeon
GAGTAATCCGGAACTGGTCCTGCTGATAAAGGACCTGAAGATACATGCGAAGAAGTACAACACGCCTATCTGGCGAGACATTGCGGAGCGTCTTGAGAGGCCTCTGCGTGTCTGGCCTGAGGTAAATATTAGTAGGATAGAGAGATATGCCAAGGAAGATGAGATGATAATAGTCCCTGGAAAAGTTTTGGGTTCAGGTGTTATCACAAAAAGGGTGAGCGTGGCTGCCTGGAAATTTTCAAAGAGTGCTAGAGAGAAGATAGAGAAAGCTGGTGGGAGAGTCATGAGCATTCGTGAGCTTATGAGTGAAAATCCCAAAGGGACCAATGTGAGGATTATGGGGTGAAATAGATGGCTGTTATAGATGCAGATAATTTAATTCTCGGTAGACTTGCAAGCGTTGTGGCCAAGAGGCTTCTCAATGGTGAAGAAATTATCATAGTCAATGCTGAGAAATCAGTTATTATAGGCGACAGGCATTACATAGTCAACAAATATCTGGAGAGAAGAAATATAGGAAGCGTTAGAAAGGGTCCCTATTATCCGAGGATGCCTGACAGAATACTGAGAAGAACAGTTAGAGGAATGCTGCCCATGAAGAAGAGCAGGGGAAAAGAGGCATACAAAAGATTGAAGGTTTATATGGGAGTTCCAAAAGAGTATCAGAGTGCACCCTTGGAAAAAATTGAAGAGGCAAAAAATAATAAGCTGGAAGGCTTTATAACACTGAAAGAATTATCCATACAGCTTGGCGCCAAGTTGAGGTGAGAATATGAAAGTAGCCATTGGAAGTGGTAAGAGAAAAACGGCTATTGCGAGAGCTGTTGTAAAGGAAGGTAAGGGAAGAATAAGAGTGAATCGTGTACCTGTTGAAATATGGGAGCCTGAGCTTGCAAGATTATCTATTCTGGAGCCCATTTATCTGGTGGGTGATAAAGTAAAGGGCATCGATATAGAGATAAAGGTTAGAGGTGGAGGGGTAATGAGCCAGGCTGAAGCCTCAAGAACTGCGGTTGCCCGTGCCATCCTGAACTATTTTGAAGATCCTGAAATAGAGAAGATATTCAAGAGCTATGATAGAACATTGATAGTTAATGATGTGAGAAGAAAGCTTCCGAAACTGCCTCTTGGAAGAGGCGCAAGGAAGAGAAGGCAGAAATCATACAGGTGATGAAAATGATGATTCCTGTAAGATGTTTCTCCTGTGGCCGTGTAATAGCCTCGGACTATATTGCATTTGTGAATAGGATTAATTTAATAAGGGAGACAGAAAATAGAGAGCCCACCCCTGAAGAGATAAAAAAGATTTTTGATGATCTGGGAGTAAAAAGATATTGCTGCCGCAGGATGATACTCAGCCATGTTGACCTCATGGATGATGTGATGCCTTTCGACTAAAAACCGCCGGTCACTGCCATCTCTATTATTTTTTATTTCACCATGAATTCTATTGGGATGTTTTTCAACATTTTCTCATCATTTTTAGGTCTTATTAGACAGATGTGGAGATTTTGAATACATAAGAATGTCGTTCAAATCAAAGCAGATGCCCGAAATTTTCTTTTTGAATGACCTTGCGAATACCAAAAAATACTCTTTCCTGTTCTCATTTTTCCATCGAACCATCCTTGCTTTTTCCCTCAGTTCCTCTACAATTCTCTCTCCATTTATATTGTCTCTCCATTTTATCTCTGCGAATAGTATATCCCCGCTGTTCTCATTTATGGCCACTATGTCTATTTCTTCATTTTTGTACCACCATCTTCCTATTTTCATCGGCCTGAATGGCATTTTGCCCATTCTGCTTCTTTCAATAATGAACTCTTTCGCTATGTGCTCGAATACTCTTCCAAGATACCTCGGATAATCTTTCTTAACAAGATTCACATCAAATATACCCTCCTCAATTGCCGATAGATTGGGAAATATGTATCTGAACCAGAATGCTGTGAAATTATCTTTTATGAAATATCGTCCCCTCTTGCTTTTTATATTCTCGGTTACAGGCACCTCCCTCTCCACGAACTCGGTGTAAATGAGATTTCTGATATAGGGAGTTATGTCGGAATGCCTCATCCCGATGTACTCTTTCATCTCTTTGGGAGTATTTTTCCCCATTGCTATGGCTTCCAGAATTTTTTTGTATGTGGCTGCCTCTTCAAACTCGTATTTCATTATGAAATCTATCTCGTCCTTTACGAAACTTCCCGGATTTTTAAACTCCCGTTCCAGCCATTTCCAGAATGGCGTTTTTACCTTTTCCAGATAATACGGCACACCCCCCGCAAATCCGTATATTTCAACAAGTTCTCTTGGTTTTGCCTCTGGAAAAAAAAGAATAATATCCCTGAATTTAAGAGGCTGGAGTTTTAGAGATGATGTTCTTCTTCCATAGAGCGGGCTTCTGTAACTGAGCACTTTTTCGGACATCATTGAGATGGAAGAGCCAGAGAGTATTATTTTGGTGCGGGTGTTCTGAAGCTCCATATCCACTATCCTCTGAAAGAGTGATACAACATTTTTATTCTCCCTGATAAGGTTGGGAAACTCATCTATCACCACAATCCTGTTTTTAAGAAATCTGAAGTAGCTTTCCCAGTCCTTTTCCACATATTTTATATCAGGCACAACACGCGATGCAACATTCCTGAAGTACTTTAGATTGTCTCCCTCCACGGCAAGATAATAAATGTGCTCCTTTCCTTTAACAGCTTCCAGAATCAGACGCGTTTTGCCAATTCTCCTTCTCCCATACAGAGCAATAAGCTCGAATTTATCGCTTTCCAGTTTTTCCCGTATATGCCTCAGTTCTTCCTCCCTATCCACAAACATGATAATCTAAATTATCATAATGCAAATTATCTATTTATGTTTTTCTACATGCTGGTGAGTGGACTCTACAGAATCTTCCATCTTAATCCCAAAGCCTCCACTTCCCCGGAGGGTTTGGGAGCATCATCAGTCAAATTTTTTCGCATCTCAATCATATTTAATATGTCATAACCTTCAGAGCGTGCTAGCATAATCATGGCAATATTGTGTGGAATGCAAGAAATACAGGCAATGTTTTGTCCTCTTTCAAGAACCCATTTTTCGAAATGTCGTATAAGTGCTCTGGCAACACCTTTTCTTCGCATCTCCGGTACAACATAAAGTTCTCGTGTCCAGTAGAAATCATCGTGCAACTCCCACCGCCGAAAACCTACGATTTTTCCTTCCTCATTTATGGCCAGGAAATAACCGCTGGTCTTCATCTCCAGATATCTTTTCACCTCTCTCTCACCATCCTCAAATGTAAAGTTTTCTTTTCCTCCAAGAAGCTGTGCGTGTTCGTTCCAGAAATCACATACCAGCTGAGCCAATTGCGGTATATCCTCCTCAGTAGCCTCTCTTATTCTCACTTCCAAATTCTACACCCCTTAATTTTTTATTTTGAGTTACAGAGAGTAGAGATTATGGATTTTAGAATAAAAAACTTGCTCTCTAGACTTTTTCGTTTTCCAGCGCTCTGTGAAAATCTTAATAAGAGAACTAAAGTCTCAAAATCGTCAATTGACGAAAACGGAATACGATAAAAATTAAATACAATGGTTTGCATTTCCCCAGAGGTGAGATTATGGTTGGAATTGTGACTTACGGCTCATACATACCAATATACAGAATAAAGAGTGCAGAGATTGCAAGGATGTGGGGAGATAAGCCAGAGCATCCTGAGAAAGGTTTGAATATTCTTGAGAAATCGGTGCCCGCGTATGATGAGGATGCGGCCACAATTGCCGTGGAAGCACTGCGCAATGCGCTTCGCAGAAAAAATATACCTGGAGAGAAAATAGGCGCGATTTTTGTTGGAAGTGAATCGCATCCATATGCTGTTAAGCCCACAGCCTCACTTATTGCGGAGGTAATAGGTGCATACAGAGCACACGCAGCAGATCTGGAATTCGCGTGCAAGGCAGGAACGGCAGCGATGCAGAATGTTTACGCCATGGTCAAAGCGGGAATGATTGAATATGGAGTTGCCATAGGCACGGATACCTCGCAGGGACAGCCTGGAGACGCTTTAGATTTTTCTGCCTCTGCAGGAGGAACAGCGTTCATAATAGGAAAGGATGAGGTTATTGCAGAGATAAATGACACGGTTTCCTATGTCACTGACACACCAGATTTCTGGCGCAGAGAAGGGCAGAGATATCCATCGCACGGAGGAAGATTTACAGGAGAGCCAGCATATTTTAAACATATTATATCAGCAGCTAAAATTCTTATGGAGAAAGTAGGGACTAAACCTGAAGATTACGATTATGCTGTATTTCATCAACCAAATGGAAAATTCCCCTACAGGGTAGGTAAGAGACTAGGATTCACAAAGGAACAGATTAAGCAGGGATTACTCACGCCTTATATTGGGAATACATACTCGGGTGCCACACCTACCGGGCTAAGCGCCATTTTAGATGTGGCAAAGCCTGGAGATAGAATACTCGCAGTATCCTTTGGAAGCGGTGCGGGAAGCGATGCATTCGATATTACAGTTACAGATGAAATTGAAAATTTCAATCGCGATGCAGCTCCCAAGGTATGGGATATGATAAACAGGAAGAAGTACATAGACTACGCCACATATCTAAAATTCAGAAGAATGATTGTGGAGGTGGATTAGATGCGCGATGTAGCAATTATAGGAGCAGGAGAAACTAAATACGGGGAGCACTGGGATAAGAGTTTGAGAGATTTGGCCGTGGAAGCTGGATTGAAAGCTCTTGAAGATGCAGGTATATATGCAGAGGATATCCAGGCCATATTTGGAGGAAATATGAGTGCTGGTAGCTTCGTTGGCCAGGACCATGTAGGCGCCTTAATGGCCGATTTTGCAGGGCTGGCAGAAACGATGATACCAGCTATGCGTATAGAATCAGCCTGTGCAAGTGGAGCAGCAGCGCTTCATGCAGGTTATATGGCTGTGGCCTCAGGCCTTTATGATATTGTTCTAGTGGGCGGAGTTGAGAAGATGACAGATTTGCCGGGAGACATGGTGACAGATATTCTTGCGGGAGCAGCAGATAGAGAGTGGGAAGTATTCTTCGGTGCAACATTTCCAGCTTTAGGTGCGATGATGGCACGCCGCTATATGTACGAATTTGGAATGACGAGAGAGCAGATGGCTTTATTTCCGGTTATAGCACATAAGCATGGTGCTTTAAATCCAGATGCACATTTCCAGCGGGAGATAACAGTGGATACTGTTCTAAATTCTGCGATGGTTGCGGATCCTCTCACAATAATGAACTGCTCTCCAGTGAGCGATGGGGCTGCCGCTGTCGTGCTTGCCCCTGCAGAAATTGCAAGGAAATACACAGACTCGCCCATAAAGATATCCGCTTCAACCTTTGCAAATGAGTATATCTCGCTTCATTCTCGAGAATCATTAGTTCGCTCTGTATCCACAATAGAGGCAGGCAAAAAAGCGTATAAGATGGCAAAGAAGGAGCCAAAAGATATAGATTTGGTGGAGATACATGATGCATTCTCCATAATTGCGATTATCGGCTTAGAGGATCTCGGATTTGCTAAGAAGGGCGAGGCTCATAAACTTGCAGAGGAGGGACAATTGTATTATGATGGAGACTTGCCCTATAATCCATCCGGCGGATTAAAAGCGAAGGGACATCCTGTGGGAGCGACAGGTGTTGGTCAAGTAGTTGAGATAGTGAAGCAGTTACGCAATGAAGCGGGCAAGAGACAAGTGGAGGATGCTAAGGTTGGCCTAGCACACAATGTAGGTGGCACAATGACTTCCAGCATAATACATATTCTGGAGGTGATGTAAATGGTCGTGCCGAGATTCTGGAGAGAGAGAAGACATCGTTACAGCTTAATAGGCACACGGTGTCCAGTATGCGGTACAGTTTATTTCCCACCGAGAAATGTGTGCCCAAAATGCGGAAGAAAAAGCTTAGGAAAGATGGAGGAATTCCAGCTGAGTGGCAAGGGAAAAATTTACTCATACACAATAGTGCATCAGAATGTTCTTGGATATAAATATCAGAAGCCATACATTATGGCCATAATTGAGACTCCCGAGGGTCCAAAGATAACTGCACAGATTGTGGACATCGAGCCCGAGGAGGTTCACATAGGCATGCCCGTTAGAGCAGTTTTCAGAAGGATCACAGAGGATGGAAAGGCAGGGATCATTCAGTATGGCTACAAATTTGTCCCGGATTGGGAAGAGCTTGAAAAATGATTCTCCCATCCCTTACTTTTTTGAAAAACAAAAATTTATTTAAAGCCCATCTCAATACCCTTTTGAGGGATTTAAAATGTCATGGAGAGATGTTGAGGTTAGAGAGCTTAAGGTTGGCGGTTACATGGTGATAGACGATGAACCATGTCGAATAGTTGAGATGACAACAAGCAAGCCCGGGAAGCATGGTGAAGCTAAGGCCAGAATAGTGGCCATTGGGGTATTTGATGGACAGAAAAGGAGCGTGGTGTATCCTGTGAAGCACAAGGTAAAGGTGCCGATAATAGAGAAGAAGGAGGCTCAGATTCTTGCAGTGATGGGAGATGAAGTTCAGCTTATGGACTCCGAAACCTTTGAAACATTTGAGCTCAAGATCCCTGAGAATCTAAAGGATCAGATTGCTCCGGGTAAAACGGTACAGTACTGGGAGGCTTTAGGAAAGAGGGCAATAATGAGAGTTATGGGAGAGTAAAGATGCTTTTGCAGTTTGCAGATGCAAATTCCGATTTATCTTCCTCTTATTTTGTTATATTCGGTGTGCCATTTGATGGCACATCATCCTACAGGCAGGGTTCCAAATTTGCACCTGATGAGATGAGAAAGGCATCCTACAATCTGGAGAGCTATCTTTTAGAGCATGATTTTGACATGCGCAGCGTGAGGATCCATGATATGGGGAACATCGGAACACTGGATGAATTTGGAGATGTAAGGGAGGTAATTGATACTGTTTATTCGACATTCATCTCTCTGAAAGATAAATTTCCAATAATGCTGGGTGGAGAGCATTCCATTACCATCGGCGCGGCCAAGTTTCTTAAAGAAAAAATGGATGATGTTGGAATAATTTTCATAGATGCCCATGCCGACTTTCGGGATGAATATCTGGGGAATAAATACAGCCATGCATGTGTGGCCAGAAGGGCCTATGAGTATATGAGAGGAAAAATAATTTCCATTGGTGTAAGGTCTGCCTCCAAGGAAGAGAGCATAGATGCAAAAAAGCTTGGATATCAATGGATTTCCTCCTACGATTTCATGGAGAAGGGATGGAAAGATAGTATTGAGGAGGCATTGGAAATTTTGAATGTGGAAAAAATATATCTCTCCATAGACATAGATGGAATAGATCCCTCCTATGCTCCTGGGACCGGCACTCCTGAATATTTTGGATTGAAACCCATAGATGTTAAGAGAATCATAAAGTTCTTGGGGCGCAAGTTAATTGGTGCAGATATTGTTGAGATATGCCCTCCCTGTGATAATGGCAACACGGCAGTTTTAGGGGCAAGGCTAGTGCAGGAAATAATAGCAGCAGCTAGCACACCTTAGATTAAAAAAGCGCATGGAACTTCAAAGACTTTAATGCGAATTTTTAAATAAGGCACCTCAATGTTCTTTTATGAGATGTGTGCCAGATACAAGCGTGATTGTTGATGGACGATTCACGGAATTTATTCTTGCAAATAAGGTAGATGAGATAATAATTCCAGAGACAATTATAAGCGAAATTGAGCATCAGGCAAATAGGGGGTTATCCATAGGATTTTCAGGATTGAATGAACTTAAAAAGCTCAGGGAGCTCTGCCAAGATAGGAGGATAAAATTAAGCTTCTGGGGTACGCGGCCTGAAGAGTGGCAGATAAAATATGCAAAGGTGGGGGAAATAGATAACATAATAAGAGAATGCGCTAAGGAAAACAATGCCATTCTGATCACAGGAGATTTTGTACAGAAGAGCATTGCGGAGATAAAGGGAATAGAGGTTATATATCTTGAGGCAAAGCGTGAGATAAAGATGAGAATCGAAGATTTCTTTGATGAAAACACTATGAGTGTGCATATCAAAGCGAATGTTGGAGCCTTTGCAAAGAAAGGAAAGCCTGGAAATTTCAAATTTTTAAAGATTCGTGATTTTATAAGTGAGAGAGAGGTGGAGGAGATTGCAAATGATATAGTGGAAAGGGCGAGGAGGGATGAGAAATCATTCATAGAGATGGATTTGAAAGGTGCCACAATAGTGCAGTTGAGAGAATACAGGATTGCAATAACTCGTCCACCATTTTCAGATGCCATGGAGATTACAGCTGTTAAACCCCTTGTAAAATTAAAACTGGAAGATTACAATATAAACGATAAACTCAGGAGGAGAATAGAGGAGAAGGCCGAAGGGATCCTCGTGTCAGGAGCACCTGGTGCAGGAAAAAGCACCTTTGTTCAGGCTCTTGCAGAATACTATGCATCCATGCAGAAAATAGTTAAAACGATGGAGAAACCCAGAGATCTCATACTGGAAGATATAATCACACAATATACAGCATTGGAGGGAAGCATGGAGAAGACAGGAGACATACTTCTTCTTGTGCGTCCAGATTATACGATATTTGATGAGATGCGCACCACCGATGATTTCAAGGTTTTCACAGATTTACGACTTGCGGGTGTGGGAATGGTAGGTGTGGTTCATGCAACAAGGGCGATAGATGCTGTTCAGCGCTTTATAGGAAGAGTTGAGCTCGGAGTTATTCCCCAGATAGTGGATACCGTGATTCATATCTCTGCAGGAAAAATAGAGCAGGTTTTAACCCTAAACTATGTGGTGAAAGTTCCAACGGGGATGCATGAGGAAGATTTAGCAAGGCCAGTAATTGAAGTTAGAGAGCTCGACAGTGGATCGCTCCTCTATGAGATTTACAGTTTTGGAGAGCAAATTGTGGTACTACCAGTAAGGGAGGAGGAGAAAAGTATATACAGATGGGCATCAAAGGCTATCGAGGAGGAGCTCAAAAAGATTTATCCGGGAGTAAGAATAAGAGTGAAGGTAAATAGCGAAAATAGAGCCACAATTTATGCTCCTTCGTCCATCATACCCTCCCTCATCGGAAAAAGAGGAAAGAAGATAAGCGAATTGGAAAAAATCTTGGGATTATCTCTTGAAGTGGAAGCCATTGGAAAAGAGAGAAGAGAGGAGGAGAAAATTCCAGTGGAAGTGGAAATGAAGAAGAAGAGCATAAGACTTCATGTGGGAGAGGAATTTGCACATAGAAAAGTGAGTGTTTATGCATCCTCCCAGCATCTGTTTGAGGCAACCGTTTCCCGGGAGGGATATATTAATATAAGAAGAAACACCACCAACGGAAAAAAAGTTATGAGAGCACTTAAAGAGGGAGAACCTTTATATGTTGTTCCTCTCTAATTTTCTGCTTTTTCACCTAGGGTCTTTCCATCCCATCGATTCACAATATCCTCCACCTCTTTTTTCACATCCTCGCCTTTCAGTGCAGCAATAATCGCATGGGCAATATCCTTCATATCCTTGGGGGTGTATCCCTTCCAGGTAACTTCTGCAGTGCCTATTCTTCCAACACAATCCACGATTATCCCATTATTCTCGAGAATGGTGCTCATCTCTGGCGGTGTGACTCCAAAGTTTTCTTTTAATGAATTCTCATCCACAAGAAGCTGATGGGATCTTGAAAATTCTGGAGGATATCTAATTTTAAGACCTCCATCATTCAATTCCCTGGCCAGGATATAGGTGTTCTCTGCCACTTTTTTACCAAATATGGATGCTACGGGCCTGAATTCATACAGTGCCATGGCAAGAGATGCAATCCGATGGGTGTGATAATTATCCTGCACCCTCCAGGTCAGATTCTTTTCCACCTTTTCGCTTATTTCCTCATAATTGGTGAAAATTATTCCACCCTGAGGACCTGGAAAGCTTTTATGGGTTGAGCCATACACTAGATGACATTTTTCAATATCTTCCTGAAATCCAGAGGGTAAGAGACCCATAACATGGGATGCATCATAGATGACCTTTGCATTTATATCTTCCGCTACTTCAATAACCTCTCTCAAATTATAGGGGAATAGTATGTAGCTTGCCCCGAGAATTATAACATCAGGTTTCTCTTTTCTTATATTCTCTGTATCCACCTTCCTCAAATTTAAAAGCTTGAGGGGCACATATTTCAATCCAAACATGTCAGGAAGATATGGAGAAAAATAGCCATCATAACCTCCATCTTGAGGATGTATCGCCATTATCTTTCCATGCTTGGGCACTGAAGCTAAAAGGGATGCCATTGCTGCCACATGCCCGGATATGGGCTTGACATTCACATACTTGAATTTAAAAACATCCTTTGCTAGAGATTCTGCAGAGTTCACTATCTCTTCCTCATATCTTGCTCCACCATAGACATTGTGAACCTTAACCCCGTGAACTTCTCCATCAAATACCATGCTGTATCTAGATGCCATATCGGAGCTCAGAGCCTTTCTAACCCTGAAAGAGAGATAGTTCTCAGATGCCTGAAGATTCAAACATCTCTTTCTGTATTCATCATGAAGCTCCACCAACTGCAGAGGATTCATAGACATGGCAATCTCTACAAGTTATTAAAGATTTTCAATCAGGCAAGAGCTTAAATTATCCAGCCCACAGGTAAGCGTGGAGAATGGTAAATAAGAGGTGGTTGTTTTTATTCCAGCACCCGTTAAAATTAGAACCACAACTGATTTTTCCTCTATTTTATTCTCTGAGACTAGTTTTTGCACGACGGCTAAGGAAGTTGCAGAAGCTGGCTGCACAAACAAACCTTCTTGGGCTAGCTCTTTCTGTGCTTTGAGAATTTCCTCATCTGTAGCAGCCTCACATAAATGTCCCTCTTTTAAAATCCTCAGAACTCGATTTCCACTTGGTGGATATGGATTTTTTATGGCCTTAGCTATGGTTTCCGGATTTTCAAATCTCTCAATATTTTCTCTTTCCTCCTTAAGAGCTGTGTATATTGGAGAGCATCCTAATGCTTGAGCGCACACTAATTTCGGCATATCCTCTATAATATTACTCTTCTTAAGCTCATAAAAACCCTTGTAAATTCCGCTAAATAAGCCTCCAGAGCTTGTGGGAATCACAACATAGTCAGGTTGCAATTCTTCCGCTATCTCAAAGCTTATACTTTTGTATCCTTCAACTCGGTACGGATTATCCGAGTTTATAAAGTAAATTCCAAGTTTTTTACCAATTTCTATGCTTCTATAGTAAAGCTCTCCATAATCTCCCCTCACTTTAATCATCTTGGCTCCATATACTCCAATTGGAAGTAATTTTTCTTGAGGTATATCTTCAGATAGTAGTACAAAGGATTTTACACCTGCATGGGATGTGTAGGCTGCCACGCTTGCACCCATATTTCCCGTGGATACCGTTCCCACATACTTATATCCTGATGAAATTGCATAGTTTATGGCGGTGAATGTTCCCCTATCTTTAAAGCTCCATGTGGGATTCACTGTTTCATTTTTTACATAGAGCTCCACATTCAACTGCTTGGAGAGATTTGGGAGATAAACAAGAGGTGTATCACCCTCTCCAAGAGAATATCTGAGAGAAAGTGGAAAAGGAAAGAACTCCAAGTATCGTTCCCACACCCTTTTTCCTCTCTCAATTTCTCCTTTAAGGTAGGGAAGCTGCAGAGGTTCATTGCAAATAGGGCATCTTAAAAATTCATCAGAGTACTCTCTTCCACATTTGCTGCAGTAAAGCATAGGAAATGTATTCCTCTTAGAGATATAAAATTAGCGTTAGATAAGAAAAGATAATATTCTCCAATTCTATCACTGCATATGGACATCGAAAGAGCTCTCAAAGAACTCAGAAGAAGAAGGCCCCTTGTGCATAATATAACCAATTTTGTAGTTATGAATACAACCGCCAACGTCCTCCTGGCGATAGGTGCATCTCCCGTGATGGCTCATGCCATAGAGGAACTTGAAGAGATGATAAATATAGCGGATTCTGTAGTAATCAACATAGGCACCCTTGATGAATCCTGGGTGGAGTCAATGATACACGCTGTTAAAATTGCCAATGAGTACGAGAAGCCAGTAATTTTAGATCCCGTTGGTGCTGGAGCCACGAGATACAGAACCTCCACAGCTCTAAAGCTTATAGAAATAGGAGATATCTACATTCTGAGGGGAAACTACAGTGAGATAAAATCATTGATAGGAGAGAAGGGAAGAACAAGAGGCGTGGATTCCATCTCTTCTGGAGAAGATGCAAAGGATGTGGCAGTTAAAGCAAGTGAGATGTTTAATACCACTGCTGTGGTTACAGGCAAAGTGGATTATGTTAGTAATGGAAAAAAGTGTTATGCTATAGAAAATGGAACACCCATGCTTGCTTGGGTAACTGGCACAGGATGCATGCTCACTTCAATAATGGGAGCTTTTAGTGCTGTAGCATCTCCGCTAGATGCAGCAATAGCATCACTTTTAACCTTCGAAATAGCTGCAGAAAAGGCTGAAGAGGAGGCCCCCTACCCGGGAAGCTTTCATATGAAGCTTTATGACTGGCTCTACAGGATAGATGAGGAACTTATAAGAAAAAGAAAGAAGGTGAGGGAGATTGAGCCTTAGAGAAAAATTGAGGTTATATGTGATAACCGATAGGAGATTGAGAGATGAGATATCCAGCGTAAAAGAAGCTCTGGAAGGGGGCGCAACGACGATTCAGCTTAGGCTCAAGAATGCGAGCACGAGAGAGATGATAGAAATTGGGAAGAAAATTAGAAAATTATGCGAAGATTATTCAGCATTATTCTTTGTGAATGATCGATTGGATGTGGCTTTGGCGGTAAACGCGGATGGTGTGCATGTTGGTCATGAAGATATGCCCGTATATATGGTTAGAGAGATAGCTCCAAACTTAATTGTGGGTGCTTCTGCAAGAAATTTAGAGGAGGCGATTAAAGCTGAAAAAGAGCATGCAGATTACATAGGTGCAGGAAGCGTATTTCCAACAAAGAGCAAGGAGGATGCCGTAATCATGGGTCTTGATGAACTTGAGAGAATTGTGAGGAATGTGAAGATCCCGGTGGTGGCCATAGGAGGGATAGACCATAGTAATGTGGAAAAAGTTCTAAGAACTGGGGTGGATGGGATAGC
>JAGGTO010000017.1 GCA_021163705.1 Thermoplasmata archaeon
AATACCTGCGATAAAACCTCCTATAAGGCCTATGAGCTTGAAAATTGTGCCCCAGACACCTATATCTGTACCATCAATATGCTCTCTTATCTTTGTGAACCCTCTGTAGAGAAAATAGAAAACAACCACTCCTCCTATGAGCGAAATGATGGAGCTTATGATAAAATATATATTCCAGGTGATAAGAGGGGGAGGCATGTGACCTGAAGAGAAAAACAGAGAGAGCTTGAAAAAAGAATAGGGAACCGCTATGATTCCCACTACAAACTCAATTAGAAACGCTATTTGCAAATTCTTCATGCCCTCATGGAGCCGTTGTGTTCCCAGCTCTGCTTCAGCGGATAACATCTACACCGTACTGTGCTTTAAGTTCTTCTTCGCTTAGCCTTCCTAGAATTTGCTTGCTTCTCACCCCTGTGGCTACTACAAGCACAGAAATGCGACGATCATAGGTTGGATCTATCGCGCATCCCCATATTATCCTGGCATTCTTAGCTACTTTCTTATGAAGCTCCTCCACAGCTCTCTCTGCCTCGCTTATTGTCATATCCGGGCTGCCAACAACATTAACAAGCACGCCAGTGGCTGTGGATATATCTACCTCAAGAAGCGGTGAGTTTATTGCATCTTCAAGTGCCTCCAATGCTCTTTCCTCACCTGCCCCCTCGCTCTCGCCAAGGCCAATCATCGCTACTCCTCCACCCTTCATGATTGTTTTGAGATCGTTGAAGTCCAGATTAACAAGTCCTGGCTTAGTTATCATCTCAGTTAATCCCTTAATGGCACGCATTAGGACTTCATCTGCCACCTTAAAAGCCTGTGCTAAAGGTAAACGGGGTACAAGCTCAAGAAGCTTATCGTTTGGTATTGTTATAACAGTATCTGCAACATCTCTCAATTTCTCAAGACCCCAGGTGGCATTCTCGTATCTGGCCCTACCTTCTGCGGTGAATGGAAGCGTGCATATTGCAATGGTCAATGCGCCAAGCTCCTTTGCAATCTGAGCGACAACAGGAGCGCTGCCTGTGCCGGTACCTCCACCAAGCCCGCAGGTTATGAATACCATATCCGCTCCCTGCAAAACTTCTCGAATTCTATCCTCTGCCTCTCTTGCAGCCTCCTCTCCTATCTGTGGTAAAGCTCCTGCACCCAAACCACGCGTTATTCTTTTCCCAAGTAAAACCTTACGATGGGCATGCGTAATCAGTAAATGCTGAGCATCCGTATTTGCCGCTATTAGCTCCACAGTTCCATATATCCCCTCTTCCATTATGCGAGATATTGTATTGCTTCCTGCTCCTCCACATCCCACGATCTTTATATTCGTTTTTAGACTCTTCAATACCTCTTCCAGCTCTTTATCCTCCTGAGTCTCCATCACAATATCTGAACCCTCTGGAGTAGGCGTGGGAGTTGGAGTTGCCCTAACCTCAGCTCTAGCTAAAGCTTCTTTAATAAGAGACTTCATCCTGACCACCTGTAAATGTGTATGAAATTCTACATATAAAAACTTTTAGATTTAAGCCAGCGAAAAGAGCATCTTTATATATCATCATATCCTTCTTTTTTTATGCTGCAGATGGAGATTGTGGAGAAGGAATTTAAAGGTAGCAATATTATAAAAATAGATGATGAAAAATTTACAGTGAGCATAAAGATTCATAATTTTGAAAAGACCCTCGCCACATACTCAGTACTTATAGAGTGGAGGGGTGATGAGATAAAGATTAAAGCCACCAAAGAAGCTATGGAGATAATAAAAACCACACTAATAAAAAGGGACACACCCTCACAGCTCATATGGAGCCTGATACAGCATGAATATAGAGTAATAGACAGGATAGAGGATAAGGTGGAAAGATTGCAGAATGCATCGCTCCACACATATTCTTCGGAGCTGATAAGAGATGTCCTCAATGCGAAGAAAACATTGTTCAGGATGCATAGAGACTATCTTAAAACGAGAAACATAATAGAGGCCCTCATAGATGAAGGACTATCTTCCCCCGGATTGCAGGAGAGTTTGAGGGATGTAAATGAACTTATTTATGGAGTGGAATACTTAATCGATGCAACTGCCGTGGCCCTGCAGCTGATGCAGAATACATTATCCTACAGAATAAATAGAAGCATGAATCTCCTCACTATAATTGCGACTATAATGATGCCACTCACCCTCATAACGGGCATTTACGGCATGAATTTTCGCAACATGCCTGAGATTTACTGGGAATATGGATACTATTATTCCCTCCTCCTGATGCTCGGTGTTGCGCTTCTCATGATTTACTACTTCAAAAAGAAGAGGTTATTTTAGGTGACCAAAATGCTTGTACGATTCTCTGAGTGCCTCTATAGCTGGCATTCTCTCTCCTGCTAGAAAGCTTATAAGAGCACCGCCACCCGTGCTTATGTGATCAAAGTACTTGGATAGCCCGAGTTTTTCAAGTGCCGCAATGGTATGACCGCCACCTGCAATCTTCAAGGCGGCATTGTGAATTACACCCCTGAATACTTCAACTGTCCCCAGAGCAAATTCAGGAAGTTCAAATACTCCCATTGGACCGTTTAATATTATTGCTTTAGCATTTTTGAGTATATTCTGATATCTAATTGCAGTATCGAGTCCTATATCGTATATGGGGTATTTTGATGGCAGATCCTCCACCCTAATGCCCTTTCTGTGGCCCTCAACATTTATAACCACATCGGAGGGTCTCTCTATTTGCTCTCCGTATTTTTTTAAGAGTTCCTTAGAGAGGGATACGAGCTCCTCATAATTTTCGAAGCTCTTCTTCACATATTCCTCACTCCCCTCTCCGAGCTCGTATCCCTCCGCCATCAGGAAAAATAGGGCTACCACACCTCCGGTGAGAATTTTATCTACTGTGCCATTTTCAAGGAATTTATTTGCTATTTTCAGGGAATCCTCTACCTTTGCACCGCCCAGAACTGCAATCTTCGGCCGTTTCTCAAAATTCAGGAACCTTGTGAGCATTGTTATCTCTTTTTCCATAAGTCTTCCAGCAATCATTGGAAGAGCTTTTTTAAATCCCACCAGGGTGGTCTGCTCCCTATGAGCGGCAGCAAACGCATCATTTATATAATAATCTCCAAGCTTTGATAGCTCCTTCACAATATGGGTGCTTTCAAAATTCTTTTTCAGGCAATACTCTTCAGAGTAGAATCTTGTATTCTGTAACATTAGGTACTCTCCTGCCTTCAAATTTTCAATAGCCTCAATGGCATAATCACAGTATAGATCAGGTACAAATTTAACTCTTTTACCCAGTATCTTGGTAAAAACAAGAGCATGCGGTCTCAGGGGGAGAAAATCTCTCTTTCCAGGGCGGCTCTGATGCGCGAGAATAACCACCTTCGCATTCTTAAGCTCTTTTAGAGTCTGACGATGTGCCTCAAACCGTGAATAATCAAGGATGAAACCGCTCACAGGATCAATTGGAGAGTTAACATCCACCCTCACAAGAACTACCTTATCTTCAAAGTTGAAATCATCCATGGTAAAGTAATCCTTCATAGACGGTGATTCTCTTGCTTATTTATTATTTTTTTCATTTTAGCTGTGAATCCAAACAGCATTTGAAAATTGTTTAAATATAAATTCATGAAGTTTTGAAAATGAACCAAGAGAAAATCCGAGAAATTTAAATATCAAAAATGAAATTAGTGAGGGATGGTGAATAAAATAAAGACAGGGATCCTGGGCCTGGATCCTCTTCTTGAAGGAGGTCTCAATGAAAGGAGCTCCACGGTTGTTATAGGCTCTGCGGGAGCCGGAAAAACGACATTTGCTCATCAATTTATTCGAAGAGGTCTTTTGGAGGGGCAGGAAGGCCTTTTCATAAGTCTTGATGAGAATAAAGAGCAGATAATAAGAGATGCCCTCAACATGGGCTGGGATGATATACTTTACTACATAGAAGAGGAGAAACTCATATTTATTGATGCCTCCGGCAAAGAGTTTCAGGTATTCATAAAAAGAGAGCTTCCAGATTTCGTTTCCAAATGGGAAGGTGCTAATATTCGCATTGCTATAGATCCCCTCACCCCGGTCATCTGGGCCACACCATCCCGGTATCAGCAGAGGGAACTCCTTGGCTTCATGCTTAAGGAGCTCAAAAAAATAGGCACGATAGTGGCTACACTGGAGGAGCATGGTCCACCAAATCTAAGCGCTCCTGAAACGGGGATTCCCATGTATCTGGCGGATACGGTTATACATCTTAAATATAGAATAGGCGAGGATTATAGCAGGGAATTGCATGTGGTGAAAATGCGAGGTAGCAGGCACAGTGAGAGGATGCATAGATATAAAATAGTGAAAGGTCTGGGTATAATTGTCACAGATAGGGGATATAAGAGAAAGAGCAGTAAGGAGAATGTTGAGGTTCTGAAGAAGAAGGTTATGGAGAGGATGAAAAAAGCATCCCCTTTATCTATCTCGCGCATTGAGAAAATATTGAATGAGCTGGAGGATGAAGATATAGAGGATATTAATATTGATGAGCTTGCAGAAATCATAGCGGAGGAATTCTTGTGAGGTTGCGAGGCATAGAAAAAATCGTAAAAGGTGAGGAGGAAGAGGAGCTTGAAGGATACCATATATTCTCCAACAGGAATAGAAGAGAGGTTTACAGAGAATTAACCAGAAGGCCCTGTGTAACATCCTCCCAGATCTCCCAGAGTGTTGGAATAAATGTGAGAAATGTCATATGGCATCTGGGCAAGTTGAAGAGGGAAGGGTTTGTTGGAGAGCTGAGGGAGAGAAGGCAACTCTATTATCCCCTGCATCTTGTAATGGAGAGCGATCTATCTCTTTTTTCCATTCTAAATTCCAAGCAGGGTAGGAAGATTGTGCGAAGCCTGTATTTTGGATGCAAGAGCATTCAGGAGCTTGAGGAAAATATAAGCCATACAACTCTATACAGAATTTTGAAGAAATTAAAGGATATGAAGATGATAGACATTCATCGGGGCAGAAGATCTCTAGTATGCCTGGAGGAAGAATTTTTCAGAAAAGTGGAGGACTATGATAAGCTGGGCCTTGAGTTCAAAAAGAAGTTTATGGAGAAAATTGAAACGAGAGGGTACACAGTGGAGCTCATAGGGACATATGATTATGAGGTAACGCTGAGAATAAGTGGCAAGGAAAAGTTTACTATGGGGATTTTCATATCTCCAATAAGAACATCCCTGGAGGTATCCTGATGATTGAAGAATTGAAGAGGAGAGCGGGAGAGAAGGCAGCTGAATATGTGAAGGATGGCATGGTTGTTGGCCTGGGTACAGGGAGCACTGTGAAATATACAATTCTAAAACTTGGAGAGATGGTGAAGGATGGCCTGGATATAATTGGTATTCCCACTTCTATAGCTACAGAGAAGCTTGCAAGAGAGGTTGGAATAAAGCTTGGGGATATAAACGATTATGATGTTATAGATATAACAATTGATGGTGCCGATGAAGTTGATAGGGAGCTCAATCTGATAAAGGGTGGTGGAGGTGCACTGCTTCGAGAAAAGATGATCGCCCATGCTTCAAAATATGAGGTCATCGTTGTGGACGAGAGAAAGGTTAAAGAATTTTTAGGGGCATTTCCTCTTCCTGTTGAGGTTGTAAAATTTGGATACAGAAGAACCATGAGAGTTCTTGAATCCCTTGGATGTGAGGCAAAACTGAGAATGAAAGAGGGAAATATATATATCACGGATAATGAAAATTACATAGTGGATTGTAAATTTGGAGTCATCAAATCTCCGGCAGAGCTGGAGAGGGAGATAGATAACATCCCTGGAGTCGTGGAAATCGGGCTTTTCATCAACCTTGTCAATGAAGTGATTATCGGAAAAAAGGAAGGTATAGAGATTATGAAAAAGCGTTCAAATCCTTTATGAGCTTCTCAATCTCCTTTATTTTTCCTCTGAGCTCCTTATTTATCTCTTGCAGTATTTGTGGAAATGGTTTTGTGAGACGATAGCCATGCACAGGCCTGCCCTTTCCCTCCTTCTTGATGTCCCTCTTAGAGATCCAGCCCCTCTTCTTCAGCCACTGCATGGCTATGCTCACTTCTGGCTGCCTCAGAGTTGTACTCTTTTCAATTTCCACAGAGGTGACCTCATCTCTCTTCCTCATATATGCCAGGGTCTTTGCAACATTTCTTGGCAATCCCGCCTTCTGGAGCAGTTCTGCAAGCTTCTCATCCTTCTTTGTGAACTCGGCCATATCTATCACCTAAACATATATTAAATAGTCGCTATATAAACTTTTCTATGTAGCTTGCAATATTAATAATTTCAAAGCAAATATCTTTATCTTGACAAATCCATTTACCTCTATGAAAATACTGCTTCATACCTGCTGTGCACCTTGTCTGATGGCTCCCTACAAGCATCTGAGCCAGGAGCATGAGCTAACCTTATTCTGGTACAATCCAAACATTCAACCATATCGGGAATATTTGAGAAGATTGAGAGCTTTTAGAGAGTATACCCGAAGAATAGGGGCCAGGGTTATTGAGGATCTTTCATACCCTCTTGAAGAATGGCTCTATAAAGCAAGCATCCTGAGCAAAAAGAGCAATGTGCTCAGATGCAAATTCTGCTATGCAGATCGCCTTTTCAGAACCGCCCTGAAGGCAAGAGAGCTTGGGATGGATGCATTTTCCACAACTCTCCTTCTTGCCCCGTATCAGAAGCATGAGCTCGTTAAGGAGCTTGGATTCAGCATAGCTAAAAAGGTGGGTGTGAAATTCCACTATGAAGACATGCGCAGGTGGTTCGATGAGAGTGAGGATATGGCAAGAAAGGCTGGAATTTATCGCCAGGGATATTGCGGATGCATATTCAGCGAGGCAGATAGATACTGGAGGGATAAGCTTGACTTCTGAGTGGAGAACAAGAAGGGAGAGAATTGCATTGCTTCTTCATGATCATGATTTCTCACCATCCGAGATGGCACGAATTCTCGAGGTGCCT
Source organism: Thermoplasmata archaeon (assembly GCA_021163705.1). Classification (GTDB taxonomy): domain Archaea; phylum Thermoplasmatota; class Thermoplasmata; order Thermoplasmatales; family Aciduliprofundaceae; genus S014-41. Next base: position 6,996 of record JAGGTO010000017.1, read on the forward strand.
GTGAATATAATTTTGGAGGATTTGAAACACATTTCTCGCTCCAGAAAATACGGAGAGCTTATGATTCTTCCAGCCAGGTGCAGAAAATGTGGATATGAGTTTAAAAGGGAGATAAAAATTCCAAAAAGATGCCCAAAATGCAAATCCAGCTGGATAGATGAGCCGAGATTCATGCTCAGAGATTAGCAAAAGATTTATCTTTCCCCGTGGTTATGGAGAAATGGGCATCTGGGCCCCCGGCTGAGGGTGATGTGTCATCGCACAATGAAGCTTGGGCCAGAAGATGCCCGATAGCCCCCGACAACGGGTCAGGCACCTTGAAATATGATAGGTGCTGTTACTGTCGGGGGATAAATCATTTTTTGAAAGCATCGGCTATCATTATGAGCACTGGAAATATCTCAAGGCGTCCAAACCACATCTCAAGAATGAGCGTTATTTTCTGTGGAACTGGCATGAGGGCGCTTGTTAACCCCACGCTTAACCCCACATTACCCTCCGCGCTTGCCACTTCAAATAGAGAATCCGCCAGGCTGTGGCCGTAGAGCATGAAAACGAAAGCACCAAGAAGAAGCAGGAAAAGATAGGTGGTGGTGTAGATGGATACATCTCTCACCTCCGAAACATCAAAAACCTTCCTGCCTATTTTGAATGGTATTATGGCACTCTTTGGAGCTAGTCTCTTCCTTATGTACCAGAATATGCCGTAGAAGAGCACTACCACGCGTATGAGCTTCAATGCGGAGGATGTTGAGCCGTATGCACCTCCGAACACCATTGCGATTATCAGTATGCTCTTATCAAAATCTGGAAGGGTTGCCAGATTTGCCAGGCTGAAACCAGTACCTGTTAAAGCTGAAATAAGGTGGAAATTGGAATCAAGGAGAGAGGTGCGCCAGGCCAATCCAAGCCACATATGATGCACAAAAAGCACGCCCGCAAATACGAGGATTATGAAGAGCATGGCTGCAACCTCTATGGAGAAGAACTCTCTTATCTTCCCCTTGAACAGATTGATATGTGAGACAAAGGATATGCCACCCGTAATCATCGCAAATATAACAGCGATGGCCACATAGGGTGAATATGCAGCTATACTGTTATTTGTGACTGCAAATCCCCCAGTTGCCAGGGCGGTCATAGCTATGTTTATAGAATCGAACATTGGTGCCCCAAGAAGATAGAAGATGAGGGCAAAGAAGAAGGTGTAGAAAACATATATCCCCCAAATTTTTCTCACAGTTCCAATTATGGTTGGCTCAGTTTTATCACTTCTCCCCTCTGCAAAATATAGGGTTTGAACAACTCTGCTGGTACGATACATCACCGACAGGAAGAGGGCGATAACACCAACACCCCCGATCCACTCAGTTAGAGATCTCCAGAGAAGAATGCTCCTCGGCAGGGATTCCACATCTCTGAACATGGTTAGACCTGTGGCCGTGAATCCTGACATGCTCTCAAACCATGCATCTATCGGCGATAAATATCCAGATAGAAAGTATGGAAATCCCCCAAATATGGACATCAATAACCAGCCGAGAGCTGCAATTTTGAAAGATTCTCTCAGCGTCAATTTTTCTGGAGGTCTCTCCTTCATATATATGCTCCAGATGAATATGATCCATATGGCGGGAAATATGAAGGATAGAACAAGCACGGGATTCTTATCCACTATAAGGGCATAAATTGAGTTTATGAGCATGAAGATGGAGATGTATGTGAGAAGCTTCAGCACAAAATACCATGTTTTGCTCATAGGCTTTTACCCCAGTATGAGTTCTCTCACCTTCTGCTCCACACCCTTTTTTGAAACTATTGCAATCTCATCTCCCGGGAGAAGAGATTCATCACCCCTCGGCACTATTATCTGCCCCTTGCGAAGAATCGTGGCTATTATGCTCCCCCAGGGCATATGTATCTCACTTAGCTTTCTGTTCACAACGGGAGAGCTCTCGGTTATCTTGGCATAGATCATCTCAACATCTCCGCTGAATGTTAGCACAGCTGAGAAACCTTTTATGCCAGCGTATATGGCCTTGGCAGCAGCTTCAGTTGTGCTTATAACCACATCTACGCCCAGTTTCTCATAAAGAACCTTATTGCTCGGATTGGTTGTTCTCGCAATAACCTTCTTAACATGGTATGTGCTTTTCGCAAGCTGGCATGCAACGAAGTTAATCTGATCGTTGCCTGTGCATGCAACAAGGACATCGGCCTTATGGATTCCCGCATCTTCTAAATAATTCGCCTCGCTTCCATCCCCTTTTATCACGAGAATATCGTAGTTTTCTGCCATGTGTCTG
>JAGGTO010000093.1 GCA_021163705.1 Thermoplasmata archaeon
AGCCAGGTAAGTATTATGTTCTTCTTCCACTGCTGGAGGATTACAGCGGGATATGCCATATAGCCTGGTATGTGGATGGCATGTATGTTCCAGGTTCAAAACCGGTGTTGAGCTTTGAGGCAGGAGAATACGAGATAGAGCTGTACATCTATCGGTACGATGGCTCTGTGCAGTATTATTCCCTCCATGTTTCTTGATTTTTTATTTTTTCTTCTATATGATAAAGTATCTGAGTTCTTTGTGGTAGAATCTTTCAGTTTACAAAATCCTGGGTACAATGAATATCAGTTAAACGATAATCTACAAAGCGAGTCCTGAATTGCCAATTGGCCTGTTCCTCTCTGTTATCTTTCGCCCCGATGGTGGAAGTGAGCTCCTTGTTTTTATAAGCGAAAAAATATCCGTGCCTTACACAAAAAGGATGATTGGAAAAACATAAAAAGGAATGTTGGATATGAGCATGGATGCTTACCATACTGGATGGTTATGTGGATGAGCCTACGATTCTCGGGGTGCCCCCATATATCTCGCCATATGTTAGAGAAGTTGCAGGTGTTTGTAGAGAACTCGGGATAGAATACGAGTATATGACCATAGATCAGTGGCGACAGGGAAGGAAAATCAGGGGAGATATACTTGTTTTTATTGGAGGTGCAGTTGTTCCTGGAAAATATTTGAGGAGCTATCCTGCATCCGTTAAAGAGATAAGGAGAATTTTGGAAGATCACAGAGGCATTAAAATAGTAGGAGGAGGTATAGCAAGATATAATCTTGCAGAATTAAAGGCCGATTATATCGCCAGAAGGGATGTTGATGCACTTCTTTACGATGTCCTCACAGAAAATTTTGAAGGTCATAGATACCATACATTGGATGAATGGAATAGGTGGCTCAAGCTCGGTGCTGAAATAGTGAAGAAGCATCCAGATCATCCCGAGCCGCTCATAGTGGAGATTGAGACATCGCGAGGATGTCCAAGATACATAACTGGAGGATGTTCATTTTGCATCGAACCACTTTACGGTAAACCTGTTTTTAGGGAGATAAAAGATATTGTGGAAGAGGTTAGAATTCTAAGCGAACATGGTGTGAGAAACTTTAGAATAGGAGGGCAGAGCTGTATATATTCCTATCAGGCTTATGGAGTGGGAGAGAAAGAGGTGGTGGAGCCAAATGTATCCTCGCTGGAGGAGCTTTTTAAGGAGCTTCATAAAATTCCACACAGGGTGCTTCATGTGGATAATGCCAATCCCAAGGTAATTGCATCGTATCCTGAAAAGGCAAGAAAAATCACAGAGATACTGGTAAAATATACAACTCCCGGCAATGTTGTGGCTTTCGGTATGGAATCTGCAGATCCTGTTGTTGTGAGAAGCAATAATCTTAATGCAACTAGCGAGGATGTTATGGAAGCCATAAAAATAGTAAATGAAATTGGTGCCGAGAGAGGAGAGAACGGCATGCCGAAGCTTCTTCCGGGGCTCAATTTTCTATGTGGTCTCAGAGGAGAAAGAAAGGAAACATATGCGATGAATCTTAAATTTCTCAAGGAAGTTCTGGAGAAGGGATATCTTCTCAGGAGGATAAACATAAGGCAGGTAGCTTCCATTCGCGGAAAATTCATTCTGAAATACAGGCATGAGTGCTGGAAGTTTCGGGAGATGGTAAGGAGGGAGATAGATTCCCAGATGCTTCGCAGGATACTTCCTAAGGGCACGGTATTAAAGGATGTTTATATGGAGCTCAACAAGGGAAATTATACATTTGGTCGACAGATAGGTAGCTATCCCCTCATTGTGGTTCTTCCGTATAAGAGGAGAACGGGAGAGTTTGTGGATGTTAAAATTTACGATTATGGAAAGAGAAGTGTCACAGGAGTGGAGCATCCCCTGAATTTAAATACCGTATCCTTCTCCATCCTCAAATCTCTTCCAGGTGTAGGAGAGAAAAAGGCGGCGAGAATAATAAGAGAGAGGCCCATGGATATTGAGACAGCAAAAAGAATTCTGGGAGATGCCATAGAGTTTTTCAGATGAATTAAATAATTTCTCCCATGTGCCATCATGTGCCATTACACATATGGAAAAATGAATCAAAAGCCAAAAGAAATATTTTTGTAGTGGAAAATCATACGCACACACAAGCCACCGTAGCTCAGTCGGTGGAGCGCCACCTTGGTAAGGTGGAGGTCGCGGGTTCGATTCCCGCCGGTGGCTCTGAGATGTTTAAAACAAAGAAGGAGAAGGAAGTTATCGAGAATTATAAAAAACATCTTTCCATTGCACGGGAATGTATGGACCTTTTTTCACGGCAGATTTTCGAGCTTTTTAGGGGGGACTGGGAAAAAATAAATGCTTTGGAAAAGGAAATATATGAAAAAGAGAGACTAGGGGATGAGCTTCGCAGAAAAAACGAATATCTTTTTTCTGAGGGTCTTCTTTTTCCTGCGGATAGAATGCTTTTCCTCAATCTATCGGAGGAGATTGACAAGGTCATAGATAAGATTCAGCAGGTTAGCAGGATTCTCACCCTCCGAAAACCTTCAGAGGAAGCCATAAATTTTCTCAGAGATTCTTCCATTCATGAATATTTGAAGATAACAAAGAAAAGTGTAGAGACACTGTATGAATCTGCTATTCATCTTCTAGAAAATAGAGAGATGGCTCTTAAAAAAGCCCACGAAGTTGAGAGATATGAAAGCAAGGCAGATGAACTCAAATTAGAGCTTCTCAAAAAGCTTTACAGTGAAGAGAGAAATATCGATGTTCTATCCCTTCTACAACTTGAGAAGCTCATACTCTGGATAGATGCCATAAGTGATAAGGCAGAGGATGCCTCAGATGTGATAGTGCTTATAACAGCAAAGATGAAACCTTGATTATTGCTGAGGTGAGTAGAAAAGCCAAAAGAGGGGCTAGGCTCCAGGAGATTGCAAGATGTTTTATGGTATCCCTGTTTATTTCACTGTGTCCCTTTACAAACCC
>JAGGTO010000009.1 GCA_021163705.1 Thermoplasmata archaeon
CTGGTTATCCGTAGGGTCTGTTCTAACAAATCTCTTCTCAGGCACGAAATCTGCCATAAATTCATCGTTGGCAATCATTCTGAATGCATCCAGATTGCCAAAATAGAACTGGTTTCTCATGCTACCATGTCTTATGGCATTGCCGAAGGATGCGTCTACAGGCAGCCATTTTCCATCTATATAGACCTGAGCCCAGTCATGCGGCGATGCGTGTTTAGGAGTTATAAACCATCCACTCTGCCACTTGGCAGGTATTCCCAATATTCTGCATAGAGTTATGAAAAGGAGAGCCATGAATCCACAATCTCCACGAAGGGAAGATGCTACAAACTCGCTTATATTATGATATGTGGAATATGCCCGCACGAATGTGTAATTCACATGGGTGGTGATCCATTTGTAGATACGATATGCCTTCTCATAATCGTTATCTGCATCTCCTGCGATTTGAGCCGCGAGAGTTTTGAGATATGGCGTAAATATTATGTGAGGAGGTTTTTCGTGTAGGTATTTCTCATCCCTGCTACCTTCAACGCCTCCTCTCACTTCCTCGATCTCGTAAACGAATTCCAGGTGATAATCTCTCCTTGAAGATTCAAAATAAACGGTTCTTTGGCCAAGATCCTCATCGCTTACATAATAATTCGCTGGCTCGGCAGCCAATATCTTTACATTCGAACTCTGAAAACTCTCTCGAGGAAGTGGAAGCCATACCCGGTATTTTTCTCCCTCGGGTATCTTCTTCTTTATGTGAAGTTTTATACCTGCCTGAACTCTGTACTTTTTTGTCTCACCCTCATTGATCCTCTTTATGGATTCCTCTATGAGATTTTTAAGGTACTCCCCCAGCCTATCTTTTCGCGTTCTTCTTTTCTTGAGTTTTGGTTCCAGGAAAATTATGTTGGCGAGAAATTGCACGAAGAATCTCTCTTTGCCATCTATAAGCATCCTATCCACAATGCCAAGATCGATCCACTTATCCAATTCTTCCTCTCTGAAATTTTTAAGTTCTTTATGGAGAATCTGAAGAGCTTTCTCTCTGGAATAGGGGAAATCCATTCTGAGTCTTCTCATTCTTTCAAGTTCGTATTCAAGACGATGTTTTAAAGGCTCGGGGATATCCCTTGAAATATATCTTTTTATTATGTTTCGGGCAATTTTAAAGTTTCCACGGTCAATTTCCTCTTTAATCCCATAGGGAAGAGGAACGGAGAGAAAGGAGAGATCGTTCATATTATATGCATGGAGCTGCAATTTAAAATTTTTTGCCTAAAAATATTATACATCTTTCCAATAAGGGATTATGAAACCGCAACCGGAATGTGCAGCCTGCGTTCTCAGAAGAGCAGTATTTGAAGCGAATCTTGTAGATCCAAGTAAAGCCATGGAGGTGGTAAAGGGTGTTTTATCCATTCTCTGTGAAAAATTTGACGAGAATAAACCATCCATAAAGGTATGGACAGAGGTTCATAAGAAGGTATATGAGATTCTGGGTACAGATGATCCCTATAGAGAGCTAAAGAGAAGGAGCAACGATATCGCATTAGAGATGTTTCCTCTCGCTTTGGAGTATTACGAAAAAAGCGAGGATAAACTGAGAGCTGCAGAGCTTTTAGCAATAGCGGGAAATGTTCTGGATTTTGGAGTGAGCATCCATTCTCCTGAAGAATTTCGTGTGAAGTTTAAAAAAATCTTGGATGAAGGATTATACCACGATGATACTGATCTGCTTAGAAAATATCTTAAGGGACATGTTGTATATCTCACAGATAACTGTGGTGAAATAGTTTTCGATAAAATTCTAATCAGAGAGATAAAGAAATATGTGGATAAGATCACACTCTTAGTGAGAGGAAAACCAATACTTTCCGATGCCACAAGGGAGGATGCCGTATATGTGGGCATAGACAAAGAGGTGGATGAGCTCCGTGATACAGGAATCTTTGCTGTGGGAATAGACATGGATCTCATCTCCCAAGAGCTAAAGGAGCTTCTCTATTCCGCTGATTTAATCATAGCTAAGGGAATGGGAAACTATGAATCTCTGAGTGAGACTGATTTAAGGCCAATAGCCTATCTTCTTAGAACAAAGTGTGAGCCTGTGGCAAGAGATATTGGTGTACCCAAGGATGTGAATATAGTCAAGCTTTATCTTTAATTTTCAATCTGTAAAGATAAATTTCGTGGAAGGAGAATTTTTTAGTCGCGAGAAGCTCAAATTGATAAGGCAAATTTTTTATCCTCTCTATCCTATTGAAGGATGATAATATTATATAAATTTCACCATCTTCTTTGAGATATTCTTTTGCCTGGGTGAGAAATCTGAGAATTATTTCATCACCGTATTCTCCTCCACCAGCCCACTGGAGATCCTCAAGTTCCACGGCATTACCTGGAAGATATGGAGGATTAAAGATTATAGTATCAAACTTTCCATTAACATTTTCGAAGAGATTTGATACGAAAGCCTCTATTTTAAGATTCTCCTCTTCTGCAATTTTTTTAAGCTCCATAACAGCCTTTGGGTCTATATCCACTGCAGTAACCTGCGAGCCTCTTTTGGCACATTCTATGGCTATCACCCCGTTGCCCGTTCCCATGTCGAGTACTTTTTTCCCACATTTTAAATGATCTAGGATAAGAAGTGTGTCCTCAGAAACAGGATAGGGAGACATCAAAAAAAATATATTGAAAGAGATATTATAATTTTTGGTGGAGGTGAGTCTATGGAGATAAGATGGTATGGGCATGCCTGCTTTGAGATTAGAAGCGGAATAAGTTTAGTTATAGACCCTCACGATGGTAGATCTATAGGCATAAAGCCCCCTCGAGCAAAAGCTGATTTGGTTCTTGTAACTCATCATCATTTCGACCACAATGCAACAAGAGTGATAAAGGGAAATTTTGAGGTAATAGATTTACCAGGGGAGTACGAGTATGAGGGAATAAAAATAAAGGGGATCATGGCCTATCATGACAAGGAAATGGGGGCTAAAAGAGGCAAGGTCACTATGTTCCGAATAGAAAGTGAGGGTATTAAACTACTGCATGTGGGTGACCTTGGCCATGTTATATCATCAGAGATGGCCAAGGAGATAGGTCCCGTGGATATTCTTTTCATTCCTGTTGGTGGTGTTTATACTGTGGATGCAAGAGAGGCTTATGAAAATACGAAGATTCTGAATCCAAAGATCGTGGTACCAATGCATTACAAGTTCAATGGATTAACTTTAGGTCTAGCGCCTGTGGATGATTTTCTGAGATTTTTCCCGGAAGGCCAGGTAACCTATGTGGGCAATTCAATAGAGTTTTCAAGGGAAGATCTGCCTAAAAACACACAGGTATGGGTATTTACTCTATAATATCCAGGGCGTTCTCTATTCTATCAATTTCGACATTACTGCTTCTATCTCCCACTACAGCACCAAAATCGTTGGCCACGAGGCTTGCACCCAGATATAGGCTTCCATAGTTGGCGGTAGTTATATACACAGGTACTCCAAATAGATCCTTGAGAAACTCTATCTCGTGATCATCCACATTTGGATGCACTATCATTCCTTTATTTGTGACGACTGCTGCAGAGCCAACAGTCTTTATTCCTCCGATTGTCCCCTTTACCACCTCAACATCTAGAACCTCTTCGATGAGTTTCACAGTCTCTCTATCAAAATCTACATGCACCATGGCCGCCTTATCATTTGCCAGAATATCATTGCCCACGGCGTTTATCTTGTCCTCTATGAAGAGTACATTCATTCGTGGAAATAGAAACTCGACATCTTCCTCGTCTGCAAAATTGGTTATTATTGCACCTTTAGAATTCATAACCATAAGACTCCCTATGAGTGGGGAACCTCCAAGCGTGGTTTTGAAAACCTCCACCTTAAGGGTGTCTGCAAATACCTTCTCACCCTCAAAAGATTGCGGAAGAACTACTAAATCATTATTGCAGGATGCGTAAACTCCCACGAAAGGGCTTCCATGTATGCTTGCCTTCCTTATCATTATTCTGGCATCAGGACTTCTGCAGTATTTTCTTCTTCAAACTTTATGGCCTTCACAGTTATCTTTGAAGGTGGCTTTTCTATGCCTCTTTTCCATATTTCTTCGTTGACCCTGTTATCTATCCAGACATTTTCCATAGGAACCTTCATATGCCTTGCAACAAACAATCTTATCAGCTTTATCGCATAATTTGCTCTCCTCTTCCTCGATACGAATTTCACCTTTCTAAGAGGAATGTTGTATATCATCTCTTTCTCAGCCATCCTGCTCACCTCACACCTTCAATTTCGTTCTTCTCCAGTTTCTTCGATGAGGATGCCTGGTAAATCTTCGAGCTGTACGCATCATCACCCATGCAGGAACTCTTCTGTTCATCTTCATTCTCCTTATCAATCGCAGTTTCCTTGCCACATGCTTATTTCTTGCCATTTTCATCTCCTCACAATTCTTATCTCTCTCCTTTGAGATGTTAATCTCCTTAATATTTCCTTCAATTCATCATCACTTATCTTCCTTATCAATCTTCCGCTTTGGGCCAATATTATGAGCTGGTTTTCAACAGCCTGAGCTACCTCAGGCCTTACAAGCTTTAATCTGGCTAAACGCTCCCTAGCCTCCGGCTCCAGAATCTGCCTAAGTAGAGCCTGGCGAGCTGCCTCCTCTTCCTCTTTTCTTATCTTCTCCTCCTCACTCTGTTGCACTAATGCCTGCTGCCTCATTAACTCCATCAATTTTCTTCGTTTTATTTCCTCCAGCTCTTTATCCTCCTCCATTTCACCTCACTTCACATACTTCTCCATTTCAGGCTTCTCTTTAAGGAGTTCATTCATTACTTCCTTTGCTGTATTATCCAGAAATGATTGCCCCTGTGGAGTTATAACTCTTCCCTTTTTATCTTTTTTCACAAACCCAAGCTCTTCAAGCTGCTGAAGACATTTTCTCACGATGCTTCTGCTCCCCTTTCTGGCCTTGTACCTTTTAGAGCCACGATCCTCTTTTCCGCCATAGTCTGCAGCTAGCCTGGAAGTTCCTATGGGTCCCTTTATGTATATTTTTCTCAGCACAGAAGCCAGGCGAACATACCACCAGTCATCCTGTTCAGGTCCTCGCTCTTTGTGCACTCCTGTAGTGACCCATCTGCTCCACTCAGGAGGCTTAATTTTATCATTACCCTTTAGCTTCTCAGCCACAGCTCGAATTAGCCTATCGGGCGGCACATCATACACCGTAACCATGATAATCGCCAAACCGCCCTATACATTACCTATATAAGAGTATTTCGTTTGTGCGGAATAAAATGGGGGAGAGTGGAGACAATAAAGTAAAAATAAGTTATTACTATTTCCTCCTTGAGGTGAGGATATTGAAGAGGATTCTGGTTACAGGTGCTACGGGTCAAATAGGCTCTGAACTTACTGTAGCTCTCAAGGAGAGATATGGAAAGGAAAATGTGATTTCAACAATGCATGTTAGAAAACCCCCTGAGGATCTGGAGGAACTTGGGCCATGGGTAACTCTGGATGTCACCGATAGAAACGCGGTGGATAAAGTAATTGAAGAGTATGATATTGATACAATTTACCATCTCGCAGCCATACTCTCGGCCACAGGTGAGAAAAATCCGCAGCTTGCTTTCAGGGTAAATCTATTAGGCACATACAATATTCTTGAAGCAGGAGTAAAATATAATCTCGAGAGGGTAATGATTCCAAGTTCCATAGCGGTCTTTGGCCCTGAAACTCCAAGAGATAACACTCCCAATGAGACCGTGTTAAAGCCTACAACTATGTACGGTATTACCAAGGTAGCAGGAGAGTTGCTGGGTAACTACTACTTTAAAAAATACGGGCTGGATGTTCGCGGTCTGAGATTTCCAGGTTTGATAAGCTGGAAGACGCCACCAGGAGGTGGAACCACGGATTACGCTGTGGAGATATTCTACTATGCTGTGGAGGGTAAAAAATACACATGTTTTCTGAGAGATGACACCTATCTTCCAATGATGTATATGCCCGATGCCATAAGGGCCCTTATTGAACTGGCAGAAGCGCCCATAGAGAAGTTGAAACATCATGCAGATTTCAACATAACTGCCATGAGCTTCTCTCCCAGAGAGCTTGTTGAAGAGATAAGAAAATACATTCCCGATTTTGAGGTGGAGTACAAGCCAGATTATAGACAGGAAATTGCAGATTCATGGCCAAACAGCATAGATGACAGCGCTGCACGGGAAGAATGGGGTTGGAGGCCAGAGTACGACTTGCCGGCTATGGTTGATGATATGATTAAAAACATTGCCAGAAAACTAGGAAAAGATTTACCCTGATTTAATCCTTCAGGCGGACCTCCTCTACAATATCTTTTTTTCCAAGGATCCTGAATATTTTTTCGGGTATATGGAGAACATCCTCTTTTCTCAGCTCTAGCTCTCCCTCAGGTAGAGCGACGGTGAATGGTATTTTCACCCGGGCAAGCACATATCTTTCCTCCTTCTTCTCCGCCTTCTCCTCTTTCTTGGGAGAAACCTGCGAAGGTTTCTCCTTCACAGGCAACTCTTCTTCCCTTCCCATTACCCTGTTTTTGTGTCTCTCCACGGCATCCTTCACCTCAAGGTAAAGAAGCTTTTCCTCAGGAGTGAGATTTTTTATTTCCCTTTCCTCTTTCCATATTGAAAAAAGGAGAATTTTTCTTATCCTCAGAGAGATAATGGTTTCAAAAGAATTCTGAATCCTCTTGATTTTATTCATCAATCTTCCAGCACCCTCTATATCCATTTTCTCCACGAGCATCCTTGCTTGAGAGTGCAGCTCCTCAATTTTTTTTATAACATCTGAATAAAAATTTGACTTTAACTTTTCCAGCTCCTTTTTCTTACCCATTTCCCTTCGCTTTATTTCCTCAAGCTCGTTGAGCAAATCCACATTTCACAATGGTACATCCCTTATAAATTTTTTTTTTGAAGCGTAAAAAAGGAGTTTAGATGGTGCTTGTGTGGAATATGAGTTAATAGAAATATGTCCAGCAGTTAATCAAAATTATTTTATTTTCCATTGTCTTCTCTCTCGGTATGGAAAGAAGGGATTATCTCAAACGCAGGGACCTTGTGGAAAAGCTTAAAAGTATGGGCATAAATCCATATCCGCAGAGCACGCCCATTACAAATTACATAGAGGAAATAGTGAAAAATGTGGATGAGTTCATGGGTAAGGAGGTTGCAGTTGCAGGAAGGGTCTACGCTCTGCGCTTCCATGGTAAAGTTGCATTTGCAGATCTCCGTGATAACGGTTTCAAGATCCAAGGCTTTTTCCGCCAGGATGTTCTTGGGGAGGAGCAGTATAAATTCTTGAAGAAATTTGTGGATCGTGGTGATTTCCTCTGGATAAGGGGAGAGGTAACGAGGACAAAGAAGGGTGAGCTGAGTGTTCTTGCTAAGGAGATAAAAATAGCTTCGAAGGCGCTTTATGATTTACCCCATGAGTGGTTTGGAATTGAGGATGTTGAGAAGAGGTACAGACAAAGATATCTGGATATAATGCTCAACAGGGAGAGCTTTGAGGTGTTTAGAAAAAGAAGCATAATAGAGATGGAGATTCGCAAATTTTTGTGGGAGCGTGGATTTCTTGAGATGGAAACTCCAGTTTTGCAACCGATATATGGAGGTGCAAATGCGAGACCTTTCAAGACGCATGTGAATGCTCTTGATAAAGATTATTATCTTCGCATTTCAGATGAGCTTTATCTCAAAAGGCTCATTGTGGGTGGCTATAACAAGGTGTTTGAGATCGCAAAGGATTTCCGAAATGAGGATATAGATACCATGCACAATCCGGAGTTCACAATGATAGAGATATATCAGGCGTATGTGGATTACAACGATATGATGAATCTCACAGAAGATATGATTAAGCATGTGGCTGCAAAGCTTGGAATATCTAAAATTAAATTTGGAGAATATGAGATAGATTTGAGCAAACCATTCAGGAGAGAAAGGATGCTGGATATGCTTGCCGAGAGGGGCATAGATGAAAATACAAGCGATGAGGAGATCAAGAAACTTCTTGAAAAATATAATATTAAGATGGTGAGATATGAGAGGGGTCTCGCTCTTGGAAAGCTTTTTGATAGGATATGTGAGGAGGACCTTATACAGCCAGTATTCGTTATAGATCATCCCAAGGAAACCACACCACTTTGCAAGCTTCACAGGGAGAATGAGGAGCTCATAGAAAGATTTGAGCTCTACATAGGAGGAATGGAGATCGCCAATGGATACACGGAATTAAACGATCCGCAGCTTCAGGAGAAATTCTTCAGGGAGGAGACTGAACGCAGAACTCTGGGAGATGAGGAAGCACATCAGTACGATGAGGATTTCATAGAAGCACTGAGATGGGGCATGCCCCCCACCGGTGGTGTGGGTATAGGGATAGATAGAGTGACAATGATACTCACAGGCAAAACAAGCATAAAAGAGGTTATACTATTTCCAATGCTCTCTCCCAAGCACTAGGTGCGGGGACCAAATATTCCCGTACCTATCCTTACTATATTTGCCCCTTCTTCTACTGCAATTTTCCAGGTATCTGTCATCCCCATGGATAGATATCTTATTTTCTCATCCCCATATATGTACCTAAGCTCATCAAAAATTTTTCTGGTGAGCTGAAAATAGGGCCGTATATCCTCAGGGTTTTCCACCCTTGGCCCCATGGTCATCACTCCTATCAGCTCCAGGTTCTCCATGGACCAAATCTCCTCGGCGAGTTTCAATGCATTCTCAGGCATCACGCCTGCCTTTTGTGGTTCTTTGGCTGAATTGATCTCAAGCATGACAAATACTATCTTTCCCATCTTCTTGGCTCTTCTGTCTATCTCTTTTGCAAGCTCTACCCTATCCACTGTTTCTATCACATCGAATATCTCCAACGCTTTTTTTACCTTATTTCTCTGAAGATGCCCTATGAAATGCCACTCTACCCTCTTTCCTATTTTTTCATATTTTC
>JAGGTO010000060.1 GCA_021163705.1 Thermoplasmata archaeon
AGAGAATTTTCAGGATGGGAATTCTGGATATTAAAAAAGAGATTAAAGAAAAAATGAAATCTCTGGATGAAGGGGATCCAGAATACAAGGAAAAGATGGCCGAGTTGAAGGCCATGGATATTGTGGCGGATGCAATATTGATCTATGCGGAGAGATATGCGGAAAAACTTGAAAATATGGCAAAGGAGGAGAAGGATGAAAAGAGAAAGGAAGAGCTCAAAAAGATGGCAGAGATATGCAGGTGGGTTCCAGCCCACGCTCCCCGCAATTTCTGGGAGGCTTTACAGCATTACTGGTTTATTCATGTGGGAGTGACCTATGAGACGAATCCCTGGGATTCATTTAATCCGGGTAGAATTGACCAGCATCTTTATCCATTTTACAAAAAAGATATAGAAGAGGGGCGATTAACAAGAGAAAAGGCAAAAGAGTTACTGCAAGCTTTCTGGCTCAAGTTCAATAATCAACCGGCGGTGCCAAAGGTTGGTGTCACCGCAGAAGAGAGTTTCACCTATAATGATTTCTCCAAGCTCAATGTTGGAGGATTGAAGATAGATGGTTCAGATGGTGTGAATGAGCTATCCTATCTCATTTTGGAAGTTTTGGGAGACATGAGAACGCTTCAGCCCAACACTGCAGTGCTTGTGAGTGACAAGAATCCTGATGAGTTTCTAATAAAAGCTCTGAAGATAGTTGCTCCCGGATTTGGTGAGCCCCCGTTCTTTAACTTTGATAGGGTGATTTTGAGGATGCTCCGTCAGGGAAAGAGCTTGGAAGATGCCAGAACATCGGGAGTGAGTGGCTGTGTTGAAACCGGAGCATTTGGAAAAGAGGCATACATTCTTACAGGATACTTTAATCTCCCCAAGATTCTGGAAATTACGCTTAATAATGGTTATGATCCCCGCACCAAAAAGAAGGTGGGCATTGAAACAGGAGATCCTAGGGAGTTTAAGAGCTTTGAGGAGTTGTGGAATGCATTTATCAGACAGGTTAAATACTTTCTCGATATAAAAATGAGGGGGAACGATAAGATAGAGGAGCTTTATGCAAAATTCTTGCCTGTACCGTTTCTATCGCTCTGGATTGAGGATTGTGTGAAAAATGCAAAGGATTATAATGCTGGTGGAGCAAGATACAATACGCAGTATATCCAGGTGGTGGGCCTGGGAACTTTAACAGATAGTCTGACGGCTTTAAAATACCATGTGTTTGATAAGAAGACAATCACCATGGAGGAATTTTTGAGAGCTCTAAGTGAGAATTTTGAAGGAAGATATGAAATTCTTCGACAGATACTCTTAAACAAAACTCCAAAGTTTGGAAACGATGACGATTATGCGGATGATATTGCAAAGAGAATTGTGGATGTGATGGTAAATCTCATAGAGAGCTATCCTCCCTCTCCAGTTAGAAAAGCCTCCAAGAGGGCCTATTTTCTCCCCACCACAGTTCATGTGTACTTTGGCAAGGTTACTGGAGCCACTCCAGATGGGAGGAAGGCAGGTGTGCCTGTTTCTGAGGGTATTTCTCCGGTGCAAGGTATGGACAAAAAAGGTATAGCAGCCGTATTCAGAAGTGTTGCAAAATGTGACTGGGATAAAACTGGAGGTGCGCTGCTTAATCAGAAACTCACCCCAGATATATTTGAGAATGATGAAAACATAAGAAAGCTAGCACAGTTAATTCGGGTATTTTTCAGAATGGGTGGACATCATGTGCAATTCAATGTAGTTAGCAAGGAGCTTCTTGAGGAGGCTCAGGAGAAGCCAAGAGAGTTTCAGGATCTTATGGTGAGAGTGGCAGGCTACAGCGATTATTTTGTGAATCTTCCCAAGGGACTGCAGGATGAGATTATTGCAAGAACTGAGCAAAAAGAGGTTTAGGGATGAAGGGGCTCATTTTTGATATTAAAAGATTCGCCATCCATGACGGTCCAGGAATAAGGACCACCATATTTCTGAAGGGATGCCCATTAAGATGCTGGTGGTGTCATAATCCAGAGGGGATTTTTCCAAAGCCACAATTGATGTATTTTGAATACAAATGCATTCATTGTTATACCTGTGTAAATGTTTGCCCTAAAAAGGCCATATATTTTGATGATGGAGGTATACAGAGGATAAAAGAAGAATTGTGTTCTGTTAGCGAGGGATGCAGGGTGTGTGAGGAGTACTGTCCTACCACAGCCACAACAATAGTGGGGAGATGGATAACAGTAGAGGAGATAATGGAGATTGTGGAAAGGGACAGACAATTTTTTGAGGACTCAGGAGGGGGAGTGACATTCTCAGGTGGTGAGCCTCTATATCAACCCAAATTCCTAAAAGAAGCTTTGCAGGAGGCAAAGAAGAGATATATACATACAACCCTGGACACCTCCGGGTATGCTCCTTTGGATGTAATGAAGAGCATAACACCTCTTGTAGATATTTTCCTCTATGATATAAAATTATGGGATGAGAAGGAGCATACACTTTACACAGGAGTAAAAAATGATCTGATAAAAAAGAATCTTCAATTTCTGGCAGATTCCGGTAGAGGAGAGGATGTATATCTGAGATTTCCGGTAATTCCTGGTATCACAGATACTAATAAGAATATTAAAGGATGGCTCAGTTTTATTCCCAAACTCCGAGGAATAAAGAGGATACATATTCTTCCATTTCACGATGTAAGCGAGAAATATAGGAGGTTGAGGATGGAATATAAAATGAAGATTCATGCCTCCCCCTCCAAAGAAAAATTAAAGGAGATTAAGGAAATGTTTGAAAGTATAGGCTTAGAAGTGATAATTGGTGGTTGATTATGGAAAAGAAAGAGATTTTAAAGAAGATTGCAGATCTCGAATATACTTTCTTCTCGAAACTCAAAATGCTCAACCAAGAATGCGATAGAGAGAGAACATTTAAATTTATGAGAATTGCCCGTTTTTATCCCTTTTCCCAAGAAACTTTGGAGGCATATCTTAATGATCTCGAAAATGCTAGATTAAGAGGAGATAATCCTCTTTACAAAAAATACAGATGCATTGAAATGGGAAGTACCTGGCTGGATGAGGATAAGAGGAAACTCATTGAACAGATTTTGCAGATAGAAACAAACTGGATAAAAGAGCTTAGGGAAAAATATCCTCATGTTATCAGAGATAGTGTGAATGAGTTTCGTAGATATCTGGAATGTGAATTATCAACATTTTCCCCTATAACTCTTGAAAGATACCTTAAAGATGTATCTCTTGCCTATCAGGAGGGTAGAAATCTGGGATATGAGAGTTATCTCTATACATTCTCCCAGCTTGGATATAAATCCCTGGAGGATGTGGAAAGAAAGATGAGAGAAAATGATAAATGAGGGAAGACATTGAGTAATGTGAATGAGATTCATCTGTATATTCTGCATCTAAACGAGGATGATCCCAAGAAATGTACTGCAAAGAAACTTGGTAGATTTGGGTTTGCAAAATTGAGCTCCAGAATGCATAGGATACCACAGGGAAGTATAATTCTCTCACCTTATACACAGAGAATCCTCTCTCCTGCAGATAGAAGAACTGCCGAAAGACAGGGAATAACCGCTGTGGATTGCTCCTGGAAAAATGCAAGGGAAACATTTTATCGTCTCAGAGGCAATTTCCGACGGTTACCTTTTCTGGTGGCAGTTAATCCAACAAATTTTGGACATCCATATCAACTTAGCAGTGCTGAGGCTTTAGCGGCAGCACTTTATATAATTGGTTATAAAGAGCAAGCGGAAAAGATAATGGGTATATTCAAATGGGGGCCCAATTTTTTCCTGGTGAATAAGGAGCCGCTGGAGCTTTATTCACAGGCAAAGAGCTGGGAAGAAGTAGTGGAATTTGAAAAGGAGTTTATCCCGCAATAATCTATCCTTCCACATTAAGGGCTAGAATATACATTAGAAGACCCTTCCATTCTCCAAATCTGGAGAGAAATCTCCGTATTTCATTCTCATTCCTCAGTCCAAATCTTTTGAAGCCCTTCATGACATTCAGATCACCGGCTGGACCTATTGAGAAATCATGCCTCAGAGTTGCAAGGGTGAGCTCTACTGTCCATCTACCAACACCATATATTGATAATAAGGTCTCCATGCATTCCTCTGGATTTTTCTCAACATCATCAAGGGATGGTAGTTCACCATTTTCCTCCATTTTTGCTATTTCCACAATGCTCTTTGCCTTCATACCTGTTAATCCAAGCTCTCTCATTTTATCGACAGAGATTTTGGAAAGAATCTCAGCGGGTGGAAAAGAATAATATTTTATGGTGTCTGCATTTCTGGTAGTTCCATATGTCTCCACAAGTTTTGCAGTTATATTGAGTGCCACCCTCATTGCAATTCTCTGCTGGATGACTCCTTTTATAAGGGTTTCATAAACATTCAAATTCCTGGCAGGCCGCAAACCCTCATACTTTTTAGCAATTTTGAGAAGAGCGGGATAATCTTCAAGAGCCTGAAGAAAATGGTTGTAGTTCACATCCACGCTGAGTATGTGACCCATGATTCGGGAAACATTGCCTCTAAATTCATCATCACCGTGCCAAATAACCTCAATGTACCCATCTTTCTCATGAATTATAGCCATTACAGGGAGGTACTCACCATGAATGGGAATAAGTCTCCGGAATGTATTTCCATCAATCACACATGGTATAGGCTTTTTTCCCGGAGAGAATCTGTGAAGATGCTCAAGAATGCGGTATGGTTTATTGACTCTGATTATCTCACGGTGCATCAAACTCTATCACCTGTACCATTCCCTTTATCTCTCCCTTTTTCAATCTCACCATAGCCTCTGGCACTTCATCAAATCTCACAATTTCCTTTTCTATTCCTATTTTAAGGCGATTTGCAATCTTAAGGAACTCTCTGCCATAATCTCTTCGAACCTGATAAATCGTTTTGATCTTCCTTCCCCACAGATTCTGAGTGTAATTTTCTATTGTTATCGGAGTCATCGTCACAGCTCCTAAAACCAGTGTTGCCGCCGGAAGTGTATTTTCCAGCGCTCTTTCCACCAATTTTCCTGCTGTTGGGAAGAATATGAAGGCATCCACTTTTTTAGGAAAACTCTCATGGGCTAGATTTCCAACCCAATCCGCCCCATATTCCTTTGCAATTTTCTTATGCTTCTCGCTTCTTGTGCTTATGTACACCTCAATATCCATGCTCTTTGCCACCCTTAAAATGTAATATGCTGTGGGTCCAAATCCAAGCATCCCCAATCTCTCTCCCTCTTGTATTTCCGAGATGCGGAATGCATAGTGGCCCGTTATGCCGGGGCACATCATGGGCGCAAGCTCCTCGGAGGGTAATGAGATATCTCTCAAATCAAAGGCATAATCTTCATGCACGAGCACATACTCAGCGAAGCCACCATCCACATCGTAGCCAGTGCGCTTTATATGGGGGCAGTAATTCTCCTCTCCCCTCATGCAGTATTTGCATTTGCCGCAGGCATAATTGAGCCATGAGACGCCTACACGATCTCCAATTTTGAATCTTCTTGCTCCTGAACCAAGGGCATCCACAAATCCCACAATCTCATGTCCAGGAATAACTGGTCTTTTGCTCAGAGGTATGTCTCCTTCAGCAATATGCAGATCAGTGCGGCATATACCGCAATGTGTCACGCGAACCCTTATTTGCTTCTCTCCAGGCTCGGGAACTGGGACATCTCTCAATTTTAGTGGTCCCTCTTCGATGTTTTTCTGCTCCTCAACCACCCAGGCTTTCATA
>JAGGTO010000006.1 GCA_021163705.1 Thermoplasmata archaeon
AGATGCAAAAATAATGGGCACTAAAAGGATAGTACTGGATGTTGAGAAGAATAATATAGGTGCCATTGACTTTTACAAGAAATTGGGTTATGAAATAACAAAAGAGTTTTCGGTACCTTTACAAAGAGATAAAATATTACAATTCTATAGAATGACGAAAGAATTAAAATGATAACTTCGCCTAACAGGTGGATATGTGGCTCGCTAACGCTCGCCCAAATCCAGCAAAGTGGAACTTCCCATATTCGCCAAACGTTATGACCAATCCCCCCAAAAGTGGGTAAAAATCCCCACGATGTCCTTATAAATTCTTCTGTTTTCCTCAAACCACCGCCAGAAACAGGCTGGACAGTTTTTTTGCCTCAACTTATACCCGAGTTTCACATCACGCAGTGAAGCACGCAAAATTTTTATACCTGTCAGGTATTATACCTGTGGGGTATAAAATGAAATTCTATGACAGAAAGAAGGAGATGGAGATACTTCGCAGGTCGAAAAGAGTGGCGATAATCGGAAGAAGGAGAGTCGGAAAAACGAGGTTAGTGGAGGAGACGCTTGCTCCAATTACCCTGTTTATCCCCGCGGAAAAAAATGAGGTGCTGATATGCAGGGACTGGATCAGCGAGATAAAGAGAAAGAGATACATTCCTGAGAGTTTAAGCACGATGAAGGATGTTGTGGAGTTTTTGATGCGAGAGGGTGAGACGATATTCATAGATGAGTTGCAGAATGCAATGAAAGTAAATCCCTCTTTCCTTTATGATTTGCAGAGGTTGCTGGATAAATACAGGGATGCCAGAGTCGTGGTGACTGGCTCCCTAATCAGCATGTCCAAGAAGATGATTGAGAACTACCATGCTCCTCTGTATGGCAGGTTTGATTACACTATTAAGCTCAGAGAGCTGGATTTTCCCACAATATATGAGATAATGAGAGATCTGGGTTACGGGATTGAGGATGCGGTTGTTATGTGGTCAGTGTTTGGAGGATTGCCGAAATACTACGAGACGCTGGAGCAATTCAAGGTGCCCGTGTATGATTTCATTCGTATGATGTTCTATGAAGAGCCGTACCCGATGCTGAGCGAGGTCATGCTTATGCTCAAGGAGGAATTGGGCAAAGAATACAAAACATATTTCAGCATACTTCAGGCCATAGCCGATGGAAACTACACAATTGGCGAGATAGCCGGATACATGGGCGTTAGAAGTACGGACATAAGCAAGTATATGGCTGCGCTCCTGAATGATTATGAATTGATTACCAGAAGAAAAAATGCCTTTAGTAAGGGCAAATACAGATATTATATTGCGCAGAATCTCATAGATTTTTGGTTTAGGGTAGTGTGGAAGAATTATCCCAAGTTTGAAACCAGAGAAGTGGAGTTCTCAGAGGAGGATGTGAGAAATTATGTTGGCAGAAAATATGAGACGCTTGTGGAGCAGTTCATACCCGCTTTATTGCCATTCAAGGTAAAGAGCATAGGGAAATACTGGGGCAAGTATCCTGGAAAAGAGAAAGGGAAAGAAAGCTTTGAAGTTGATATACTGGCCGTGGGTGATAGGGACATTGCGTTGGTTGAGGTAAAATGGTCTGAGATGCCTACAAAGGATCTTCAGAAAGAGATAGAAAAGATGAAGAAGATAGCAGACGCAATCAAAGACGATAGGGAGAAGCACATAGTGCTCGTCGCAAAGAGAGCGAGCAAAAAAATGGACAATGTGTATGACCTGAGAACTCTTGAAAAGATTATGAGGGTGTGAAATATTTATTATTTATCCCTGCAGGTTTCTTATAGGCTTTTTCTGACCCTTCTTCATCATTTTTCCATCACATGCTTTTCTAAAATGCCGCTGTGATTGATTATGCAGAATCAATATTCTTAAATTTTTTGATTTTCAATCGTCAAATTTCCCATCTGCAGTGAAAAATAGTTTGAATTATAAGCGTCTCTGAACTTGAGAGTGGGTATTTACTCTCTCCATAATAAGATCCACCAACATGTCCACTCCTTCCCCAGTCTTTGCAGAGATTTTGATGAACCCGCTCTCTCTGCGCAGCAAATCTGCCTTGTTCTCCACTACCAGAATCGGCACATTGAAGCTGAGCTTTATTTCATCGAGGAGATTCTCCTGCTCTTCCAGTTTATACCCGCAGGTTTCCGAAGGATCCAGGAGGAAAACGATGAGATTTGCGAGGTATTTAAGAGCGAGAATTGCCTGCTTTTCTATCTTATTCCTCTTCTCCAGAGGTCGGTCCAGGAGGCCTGGCGTATCAATTATCTGCACTCTTCCATATTCGGTCTCCATATGTCCCACAATTATACCTTTTGTAGTGAAGGGATATGCTGCTATTTCTGGCTTTGCCGTGCTTAATTTGCTCACAAGCTCTGATTTTCCCACATTGGGATAACCAGCGATTACAATTGTTGGCTCCCTGGCATCAATATCAGGCAGTCTGCGCATAATCTCCCGAGCTTGTGCTAGAAACTGGAGATTTGAAGATATCTGCTTTATTACAGAGGCCGCTCTACCGTAGAACTCTTTTCTCAGCTTAAGAGCTTCTTCAATTTTCCCGCATCCCTTAATTTTTCTTGAATATTTGGTGGCAAGGCTCTCTATCTTTCCAATGGCCCAGTTTAGTGCACCCAGAGATTTTTTGTACTGGTTTTTATCCAAGAGAAGCTCAAGGAGAGAACGGTAGAATGGATGCATTTTATTTATGTAGGGAAACTTATCAACATATCTTTTAAGGGTATGCACTGCTACATCTCTTGCTGTGAAGATCTTGGCTATGCTCAAATTGCGATGCATGAGCAGCTTATTCCTAGAGAGAGGAACCTCTACCTTCTTTGCCCTGCGGAACATTTTATCGATTATCTCCTCCGCTGTGAGCACTGTGGGTATCTCTCGAAACACATAGTGGCGAAGTATTACTCCTATATTAAAGGTGCCGTTGAAGATTCATAGTTCAAGGATCAAACTGCAAGGTTGGATGCCCTAAGTAAAGATTGTAGAATTAAAACCAATCGGTAAATTTAAGAAATATTGGAGCATCCCTGTAAACCAGGTGATATAATGTATGAGGAGGAAATACAGGCGGCAGTCAAACACTTTGAAGAGATACTGAGAGAGCAGATAGAGAGGGCAAAGAGAATAAGTGAAGAGGGAGACTGGATAGATTATTCAAAGCTCAAACCCATAATTATTGGCGTGGCCGGAGGCGATGGAATCGG
>JAGGTO010000036.1 GCA_021163705.1 Thermoplasmata archaeon
GGATCTGCATCCTCCAGCACATGCTTGGCCAGCTCAGGCAGATTTGTACGCAGATGGAAATAGCGTCCTGGGGCAATATGATCCGTGGATATATCGTCTCCAAATTTCCAGACCCTACCTCTTATTATTCTCTCCATTCTTATCACCTCACAGGTATTCACGGGGATCCGCTATCTTTCCTTCAATCGCAGTCGCCGCTGCTGTTGCAGGCGAGGCAAGATATATCTCCGCATTTGGATTACCCATCCTGCCCTTGAAGTTGCGATTCTGGGTGCTTAGCACACGCTCTCCGTCAGCAAGCACACCCTTATGTATACCCACACAGGGCCCACAGCCCGGCGATTCTATTGCAGCCCCCGCTTCAACAAATATCTCAAGCAAACCCTCGCGAAGTGCCTGAAGATAAACCCTGCGAGAAGCTGGAATAACAATTAGACGGGTTTTTCTATTCACCTTATTTCCTTCAAGAATCTTTGCAGCAACTCTCAAATCCTCGATGCGTCCGTTTGTGCATGTTCCAATGTATACCTGATCTATGCGTATATTCATCTTCTTTGCCTCGGTGATTGTTCTTGTATTATCCACTGTGTGTGGAAAAGAAATCGTAGGTTCTATCTCCTCCACATTAAACTCGTATTCCTTTTCAAACCATGCATCCTCATCACTTTTTATCTCCCTGTATTTATCACCGCGGCCCATCTCCTCAAGATATTTTTTCGTTGTGGCATCTGGAGCGATCATTCCCGTCTTGCCACCTGCCTCTATGGCCATATTTGTTATTGTAAATCTCGATTCTATGCTCATCTTATCTATGGTAGGTCCGTAGAATTCCATGCTCTTGTATGTGGCACCGTCTGCACCTATTGTGCCTATTATATGCAAAATTAGATCCTTGGAATATACGCCCTCTGGAAAATTGCCCTCAATGTAGAATCTATGTGTCTCGGGAACGCGAAGCCATACTTTGCCCAAGGCGAATGCTATAGCCACATCAGTACTGCCCATTCCCGTGGCAAATGCGCCAAGAGCTCCGGATGTGCAGGTATGGGAATCCGCTCCAACAATCAATTGTCCCGGCGAGGCCCAGGATTCCACAAGCCTCTGATGACAGACACCTTCACCGACATCCGATAGATACGCTCCCGTCTTCTCCGAGAATTCCCTAAGAATCTTGTGTGCATTGCTAAGCTCTTTTCTGGGAGAGGGCGTGGCATGATCAAGAAATAGAATTGTGTTGTTGGGATCAAATACCCTTTCCATGCCCATATCCCGGAGAACCTGCACACTGAGAGGTCCCGTACCATCCTGAACCATGGCCACATCGACCTTTGCTACAACTATCTCTCCTGCTTTTACCTCCTTTCCGGCATGCTCTCCTATTATCTTTTCAGCCATCGTCTTACCCATAACTTTTACCTCCTCTGCTCTATTGGATTGTACTCCACATATTCAGGTCCTATATAATAAGCTCTCGGTCTGAAGATACGATTATTCTGTGTATATTCACACACATGTGCAGCCCATCCAACAGAACGGGCCATTGCGAAAACGGGAGTAAAAAGATCACGCGGGATTCCAAGGAAATGATAAACAATCCCTGAGTAGAAATCCACATTGGGGAATATACCCTTCTTTCCTAACTCGCGAATCATTATTTCCTCTATCTTCTCACCTATTTCAATGTATTTCCTGTCATTGTATTTGTTAGAGAGATATTCTGCATACTCTTTTAGTATTCTTGCCCTTGGGTCATAGGTCTTGTAAACTCTATGTCCGAATCCCATTATACGGCGCTTCTCCTTAAGGGCATTGTGAACATACTCCTCCGCCTTATCTGCGGAGCCTATCTCATCAAGCATTTTAAGAACCCTTTCATTTGCGCCTCCATGTAGAGGTCCCTTGAGAGCACCTATTGCGGAAACTATTGCAGAATTTATATCCGAGAGTGTGGAAGCAGTCACCATAGCTGCAAATGTAGATGCGTTCAATCCATGCTCAGCATGAAGAATAAGAGCCACATCAAATATCTTGGCCTCTTCCTCATCAGGTCTCTTTCCATGGAGCATGTAAAGAAAATTCGCCGCATGTCCCAGTTCAGGATCCGGAGGTACAACCTCTTTCCCACTCCGTGTACGATGGTAATAAGCTATGATAGTTGGTATCTGGGCAATAATTCTAATTACCTTTCTCATCACACCCTCACGACAGGCTCTTTGTCTATCTGGATCATATAAAGCCGCATGGGCCACGGCAACCTTCAGTATATCCATTGGATGAGGATCAGGAGGCAACTCCTTCAGGCATTCTTCAACTTTTTCAGGTAGATTTCTCAACTCTCGCATCTCTCTCTCAAATTTCTCCAGATTTTCCTTTGTGGGTAACTCTCCGTAAAGTAAAAGATAGGATGTCTCCTCATATGTGGAATACTTTGCCAGGGCCTCTATGGGTATCCCACGATATATCAGCTTACCTTGAGTTCCATCAATGGCACTGATGGAAGAAAGCGCAGCTATAACTCCTTCAAGACCTCTTGAATACTCTATCTGTCCAGTATCTTTTAAAACTCCCATATTACCACCTTATCCTTTTTTGGTGAGTTATGGTATGAGATTCCAATATTTTAGGTTTTAGGTTTGAAATTTTCTATTCGAATTTCCAACTTTTAATTGCGTATTTTTAATCACTATTCAGCATATCATTAAGAATACGATCAGTAACTGCAAGGAAAAATATTATAATCCTCAAGGCAATTCACCACCTGATGGGCAGGTGGCAGAGAGGTTATGCGCGGGACTGCAGATCCCGTTTACTCGGGTTCGAATCCCGACCTGCCCTCTTTTTACTGCCTTTTGCTCACTTGCAAGCAAATAATTGGAGGTCTAAAAGGATTTGAAAACATCATAGCTTTTCTGAAATCAAACTACTGATTTATCTTTAAAAATTGAAACAAAAGAAAGAAGGTTACCACCACAATAATAGTGGTGATGATTATTGCTATAGTTGCAGGAGTACTTAGATACTTGTTATTCCAAACCTTCGGGGCCTAGCGGTGGAGGAACAATAAAAATAGGATTTTTGCTCAGCTAAAAGGTGCAGATGCAGAAACTGCGGCTCAGGATCCCTCTATTAAAAGGCTATATCTTGGCGCTTGATCCCTCAATTCTTTCCGTTTTTAGGTATGAGAAGCTTTATCTCCACCAGATTATCACCCTCTAGTTTTTCGATGAGAATATCCTTTGCACCCGTTATATCTGCTATCTTTTTGAGAGACAAGTAGGATGCTTTCATCATTCTGTTTATATGTACTACAGCTACAAGCTCTCCGAAGAAGTTTTCATATACCTCTTTGAGTTCAAATAATCTATTATCTATTTTTCCAAGCATTTCGTTGAGTTTTCTTATTCTGTCTTCCACAGAAATCATGAAAATCTCCAGGTTAAAAAAATTAGAGTAGTCCCCTTTTTTCAACTCTCGTAGTAACCCCGGGGATATATATCTTCATTTCTACAACTTTCATTATCTGAGCGAGTGCGAATGCAAAGGCGAGGTAAAGTGCACCTAAAAGTAGATAAATTTCTCCGTATCTAAACGTGACTGCACCTACAGATTTTGCCTGATAGGTCATCTCATGAACAGAAAGAATCATTGCAAGAGATGAGTATTTGAGAATGTATATCAACTCATTAGTAAAGTTCGGAAATGCCCGCCTTATAGCTTGGGGTAACAGAATATTCTTCACTATTTCCCATTTGGACATGCCCAACGCTAGAGCCGCTTCTGTTTGTCCAAACTCTAGTGAGTTAAAAGCTCCACGGAAATACTCTGCCTGATAGGCCCCACTATTCAATATCATTGCAATGCTCACTGCCCAGAATGAATTTATAGTGAAATCTGGGTAATAGTTCCTGATGGCTATGGGCAGACCAAAACCAATTATGAGAATCTGTAGAAGCATAGGTGTGCCTCTAATAAGCTCGATATATCCGATGGAAAGCCATCTGATAAACCTGCTACCATAGGTTCTGCCTACGGAAAGAATAAAGCCAAATAAAAATCCACCAATAAAAACTAAAGCTGTGAGCTCTAAGGTACATACAATTCCC
>JAGGTO010000019.1 GCA_021163705.1 Thermoplasmata archaeon
ATGTTTTAATTTTTTAATGCCATACCCTCTTATGAAATTAAAGCCAAAAATTCATCCTTCCGTGTATATTGCACCCACTGCAGTGATAATCGGGGATGTGGAGATTGAGGAAGGTGCAAGTATATGGGATGGTGCAGTTATAAGGGGAGATGTTGCCCCAATAAAAATAGGGAAAAATACCAATGTGCAGGATAACGCTGTGATACATGTGGATTATGAGCAGCCCACAGTAATAGGAGAAAATGTCACAATAGGACATCTCGCCATTGTTCATGCTGCTAAGGTGGGCAACAATGTGATCATTGGAATCCATGCTGTAGTGTTAAACGATGCAGAAATTGGGGATGGCTCAGTGATAGGTGCCGGAGCAGTAGTAACTCCCGGAACAAAAATTCCACCAAAGAGCCTTGTGCTTGGAGTTCCCGGAAAGATAGTGAGACAGGGAGAGG
This sequence comes from Thermoplasmata archaeon, assembly GCA_021163705.1. Taxonomy (GTDB): domain Archaea; phylum Thermoplasmatota; class Thermoplasmata; order Thermoplasmatales; family Aciduliprofundaceae; genus S014-41. The sequence goes on from JAGGTO010000019.1 coordinate 450, forward strand.
ATATAGAAAAGATGGCAATAGAAAATGGGATCGTATATCAAAAGCTAAGAGACGAGCATCGCTCAGGAAGATATGAGAGGATAGGGTAAATCCTTGCTCTTCTTCAATTCTTCGTATTTTACTATGAATTCATCAAGTTCAAAAGGAGGTGTGAATATTGCTTCTACGCTATTTTTTATAGAGTTCACCACATTTTTATCCGGAGAGATCCACATTATTTTGGCCTGAGGGTTGAGCATCTTTATAAGATTTGCAAGGTCCACATCCTCCGGATTTTGAGATAATATCACCGCTATCCTTGGTTTTTTTATCCTGTATATCTTTATGATGTCCTCCGCATTTTTGGCGAAATAAAGGTTGCTACCCTTGAATATGAGGCCGTAAATTTTTCGCATAGATAGCCCATGCTCTATTATGAGGACATCACTCATGATTCTTATTTGTGATTCTTACCTCTTAAATCTTTCCCTGTGCTTACCTAGATGGATTATCACAAAGTGAAGTAGGCCAACATATTTTTATATCTCCACCACTATCTTTGGATGTGATTCTTCCCTGTACTAAAGAAAGTGTGAATAAGATTGCCGAGTATGCTAAAGTCAGACCGGTGGTAATTCCAACGGATACCCTTTATGGTCTCTGCATGAGCATTGAGGGGGATATATCCATAGTATATCGATTGAAGAGAAGGGATTTGAAAAAGCCAATTCCAATAGGGGTGGCGAGTATTGAGATGATGGAAAATTTGGGATATTTGGATGAGAGGGCAAAGAGACTGGTATACGAGTTCATGCCAGGCCCTCTAACCATAGTTGTTAGAGCCAGGAAAAGGATACTGGGATGGGAAAAGATAGCTCTGAGAATACCCAATCATCCGATACCTCTTGCACTTATGAATAGGGTGGGGGCAATAACTCTCACAAGTGCCAACATAAGCGGAGAGAAGGCGCCTGTAAGCATAGAGGATACCATGAAGATAAATGTAAAATACCGCATAGATTGTGGTAAATTGAGGGGCATACCTTCTACAGTTGTAGACTTAACACAGGGGGTTAAGTTAATAAGGGAAGGTGCAATATCCTATTCTCAAATTCTTCAAGTTCTGGAGGAATGAGCATGGACATCAAAAAGTATCTGGAAGCTGGGAAAATTGGCAAGGAAGCCAGAGAATATGGAAAGGAGCTCATAAAGGAAGGCGTATCTTATTATGATGTGGCTGAGAAGGTGGAGAAATACATAAGAGATTCTGGTGCGTTGCCTGCATTTCCTGTGAATTTATCCGTGAATAACATCGCTGCGCATTATTCCCCAATAAAGGGAGATAATCTCTACTTTAGAAAAGGGGATGTTGTGAAGCTCGATCTTGGGGCACATATAGATGGCTATATATCAGATACGGCTGTAACTGTTGAAGTAGGTACAAATAAATGGGGAGATCTTATTGAAGCCTCAGCTGAGGCTTTAAACAATGTTATAAAGGCCATAAGGCCGGGGATAACCACATCGGAAATAGGGAAAATTGTTGAGACGACACTGAGTTTTTATGGGTACAATCCCATTAGAAATCTCACAGGTCATGGATTGGGAAGGTACGATCTCCATCATGGATTATCTATACCGAATTATGATGATGGAAGCTCAACAAAGATTCTTCCGGGAATGGCTTTTGCAATAGAGCCCTTTGCCACAAACGGTAGGGGATATGTCCGTGAGGGTAAAGGTGGAAACATATATATCTTCAGAAAACGAGAGAATTTGAAAGGAATCTATAAGGAAATGTTCCAGGAATTTAAAGCACTACCATTCGCTGCCAGATGGTGCACACATTACGAAAATTATCAATCTCTTTTGAGAAAGGGAAGCTTGCTGGGAATTCTGTATCACTTCCCAATTCTCCAGGAGAGAAAAAGGTTTATGGTGGCACAGACCGAGCACACAATACTCTTAACTCAGGATGAGGTTATTGTGACCACCAGATAAATTATGAGACAATGGAAATGAGATCCTGGAGCATATTCGGCTCCATTCTTACCTCTTTTCTTGGTGCATAGGGAGTATGCACACCTGTGAGAATTGTTGTAATTTTTAGCTTCTTGGTGTACGCATTATCTATTCTCGCACCTATCTTTACCTCCGCATCCTCTCTTATTCCAGAGGTTATCCCCTCCGCAATTTTGTACACTGTGTGGAGTGTCATATCTGAGCCTCCAGTTATGTGAATAAGCGCACCAGTTGCACCTTTGTAATCTATATCCATCAGGGGATTGTTGAGGGTATCCATCACTGCATCCTGAGGTGTGTAGTAATTTCCCTCTCCGTACAGAATGGTTGATGTACCACCGTTTCTCATTATCGCCACGAGATCCGAGAAATCGATATTCATAAGGGAAGGGAGCGTCACAGTTTCTGCAAGGTTCTTTATCACATCCCCTATTAGATAGTCCATAATGGCGAAGGCTTTTACTAGGGGCAATTTGGGAGCCAGTTCAAGAAGGCGATTATTATCAAGCACTATAACCGTATTGGCATATTTTCTGAATCTCTCGATGGAAGTTTCAGCGATATTCCATCTCTTCTTTCCCTCAGCTTTGAATGGCATGGTGACCATTGATACCACAAGTGCCCCTGTTTCTTTCGCAATTTCATTTATTACAGGCCCCGCTCCACTGCCTGTCCCTCCTCCAAGTCCTGCAAGCGTGAAAATTATATCCGCACCATCCAGAATATTATAAATTTCCTTTGCGGCAAGCTGTGCAACCTGTTCACCTATCTCAGGATTTCCACCAGTTCCTCCACCTTGAAGTATTTTCTCTCCCAGTAATACTTTTTTATGTGCATTTACAATCGAAAAATGTGTCTTGTCAGTATTTATTGCTATCAATTCCGCATTTATCCCTTGCTTACTTAACCTCGTTATACTGTTACATCCTCCACCTCCAATGCCAACTACCTTTATCCTTATTCCCGTTTCCGGTCTCTGCCCATAATCAAGAGCAAGAGCATCCCTAACAAGATATTCCAGTCCCATACTTACCACCTGACCTATGTCTGACAAATAACATATATATGTCTGACATATATAAACCTTTCGCAGAAAATTACCAATCGGAAAAGTATTAAATAGGGAGTTGGGATTAAGCCATGGTGATAATGGATGGTGAAAGTTGCCATTAACGGATTTGGGAGAATAGGAAGACTGTTTTTCCGTGTGGCGCACAAGGATCTGGAGATTGTGGCAATCAATGACATTACTGATGCAAAGACCTTAGCACATCTTTTAAAATATGATACGAATTATGGAAGATTTGAGGGGGAGGTAGAATACACGGATAATTCCATAATTGTAAATGGCAAGGAAATAAGAGTGTTCAGTGAAAGAGACCCGGAGAAATTGCCATGGAAAGAGCTTGATGTGGATATTGTAATTGAGAGCACCGGTGTTTTCCGCTCAAGAGATAAAGCGGCAAAGCACTTAAAAGCTGGGTCAAAAAAGGTTATAATAGCAGCACCTTCCAAAGGAGAGCCTGCAGATATCACCATAGTTATGGGTGTTAATCATGAGAAATACGATGCTGATAAGCATGATGTCATTTCCAATGCCTCTTGCACTACCAACTGTCTTGCTCCCGTAGCCAAGGTTTTGCATGAGAATTTTGGAATAAAATATGCCCTCATGACTACTGTTCATTCTTACACAAATGATCAGAGACTTCTTGATTTACCTCATAAGGATTTGCGAAGAGCAAGGGCTGCGGCTATGAATATGATACCCACAACTACAGGAGCAGCAAGTGCCATAGGTCTGGTACTTCCCGATCTTGATGGAAAGATGCATGGTATATCAATACGTGTGCCAACAAGTACGGTTTCCATAGTGGATCTTGTGGCTGAGGTGGATGCAGAACCATCTGAGGATGATGTGCGTCAGGCATTCAAGAAAGCTGCTGATAATGAATTGAAAGGAATTTTACAATATGTGGACGAACCCCTTGTATCATCAGATTTCAAGGGCAATCCCTTCAGTGCCATATACGATGCACTTGAAACATATGTTCGAGGAAATCTTGTGAAGGTTCTTGCATGGTACGATAATGAATATGGCTATTCGTGCAGATTGAAGGACCTTGCTCTCTACATCTCCAAATTCCTCTAAACTATCAGAAAAAATTAATTAACCATGAGATATGATGATAAAATTAGGTGATGGGTTTGGTCAAAAAGGATGAGAAGAAAGACTATACTATCGAGGATTTGCCAGGTGTAGGTGAAGCAACCGCAGAAAAATTAAGAGAGGCAGGTTACACGGATCTTCTGGAGCTTGCTGTAGCATCCCCGAAGGATCTTGCAGAGAAGGCTGGAATTGGTGCGGGCACGGCGCAGAAAATCATTGCGGCTGCTCGGAAATATGCAAATGTGGGTGATTTCGAGACGGGAGATATAATATTCGAGAGAAGAAAGAAAATAGTGAGGTTGAGCACAGGATCAAAAGCCTTAGATAATCTTCTCGGTGGAGGACTTGAAACTCAGGCAATTACAGAATTTTTTGGAGAGTTTGGCTCAGGGAAAACCCAGATAATGCATCAGCTTGCCGTGAATGTTCAGCTCCCTGTGGAAAAGGGTGGGCTGGAGGGACATGCCGTTTTCATAGATACCGAGAACACCTTCAGACCTGAGAGGATAAAGCAGATGGCCGAAGCATTGGGCTTAGATCCCATTGAAACTCTGAAGAATATTCATGTAGCCAGAGCTTTTAACTCTAGTCATCAAATGCTTCTGGTTGAAAAAGCAAAAGAGCTTGCAGAAAAATATCCTATACGGCTTCTCATAGTGGATTCTCTCACAGCACATTTTCGTGTGGAATATGTGGGAAGAGGCACGCTTCACGAGAGACAGCAACTGCTCAACAAGCATATGCATGACCTATTGCAATTTGCGGATGTTCATAATGCAGTGATAGCGGTTACTAATCAAGTTGCAGCAAATGTGGGTATAATGTTTGGGGATCCAACGCAGCCCATTGGAGGACACATAGTTGGACATACCGCCACATATAGGGTATATCTGCGAAGAGGCAAAGGTGGTAAGAGAATAGGAAGACTTATAGACTCACCCTGTCTTCCAGAGGGAGAGGTGGTTTTCAAAATCACTCCAGAAGGAGTTAAGGATGCTTAATTTGAAAATTAGACCCTGTACCATCTCGTCCCATTTTTTGCATCCTCTATCTTTATTCCAATTTTTGAGAGCTCGTTCCTTATGAAATCCGCGATATCGTAATTCTTTCTCTCTCTTTCCCTCCTGCGCACTTCAAGAAGAAGCTCTATAAGCTCCCTCTCCCTTCCTCCTTCATTTCGGGGCAAAATGTCAAATATCTCATCCATCTCCTCCATAAATGCTCTAGCTGCCTTTGCATCTCCTTTCTTCAAATCTCTCGCATAATTCATAAACTCCAAATACTCTCTCATCGCCTCTCTGGTGTTGAAATCATCGCATAGAGCTTGGAGGATCCTTTCCCTGGTTCGGGATATTCTTTTCTTCACATCCTCTGAAATTTTGTCGCCCTCTTCCTCTCTCAGGAGCTGATAAACGCTCCATATCTTTTCAAGGATTCCTCTTGCCCCCTCCATATTCTTCTCACTGAAATCGAAGGGCTTGCGGTAATGGGAATTGATATACATCACACGCAAAGCTTCCGGCGGGTATTTTTTCACGAGGTCACGAATCAGAAAAACATTGCCTATGCTCTTGCTCATCTTCTCCTCCTCAAAGCGAACAAGGCCTACATGCATCCAGTAGCGTGCGAATGTTTTACCTGTAGCAGCTTCACTTTGAGCAATCTCATTCTCATGATGGGGGAATATCAAATCGGCACCACCCCCATGAATATCCAGTGTGGGACCAAGATAGGCCATGCTCATTGCACTGCACTCTATGTGCCATCCGGGTCTTCCAGGACCCCAGGGCGAGGGCCATGAAGGCTCATTGGGCTTTGCAGCTTTCCATAACGCGAAATCCAGCGGATTTCTCTTCTTCTCGCTGATCTCCACTCTTGCACCTGCCAGCATGTCCTCAATCTTCCTGTGTGATAATTTGCCATACTCTTTAAATTTCTCCACCGCAAAATAGATATCTCCATCGCTCTCATACGCGTATCCTCTTTCAATAAGTTTCTCTATGAGCGAAATTATCTCCTCAATGTGCCTTGTGGCCTTTGGAATTATATTCGCTCTTCTCACTCTTAGGGAATCCATATCCTTCAGGTACTCTCTTGCATAGCGATGTGCCATCTTTATTGGGTCCTCTCCAATTTCATTTGCCTTGTTTATTATTTTATCATCCACATCCGTTATGTTGGATATGAGAACAACATCGTAGCCCATGTACTCGAAGAATCTGCGAAGCATGTCAAATACTATGGCAACTCTTGCATGGCCAATATGTGCATAATCATAGGTGGTGGGACCGCACACATACATGCCCACCCTTCCCTCATGCAGGGGCACAAATTCCCTCTTCTCACCGGTGAGCGTGTCATGGAGCTTGATGGAGGGCATAATGTGCCATGGATGTGAGATATAAAAGATTTAGTGTGCAAAACCTTTAATTTTATCCATCAATTCACTCTCGATGCTTATAGCTCGAATGAGAGATGTGGAACTCCATATACCGGAGAATGCATGGTACTCGTTCTACAACAGCCCATACACAGGGCACAGAAATGGTACAGCCGTTGATGTTTATTTCTCAGATGAGGCTCTCTTTCCTCTCTCTGAAGGAAAAGTGCGAGAGATAAGAAAAATAGACCCGCCAAGATTTGTACCCTCGGATGAGGAGTATCTGATGATTGTGGAGATATCTCCCCAATTATGTCTCAAGGTGCTCCATGTTAAACCCCATGTATCTGTGGGTGAAAAACTTACAAAGTTTGATCCACTGGGTAAACAAATTATTTCCGGGTTCTTTCGGCCATGGTCCGATAGGCATGCACACTTTGAGATACGCAATTGCTCAGATCCTTACAGGGCCAGAGGTGCATATCCTTTGGATATCCATATTCTGTCTCTCGTACCTTCTACATCCCGTACAGAATTTGTGGTGGAGGAGAAAAGAGAGTACTATTACTGGCTCAGGCCTGGGAAAAAGGATATCCTTAGCATGACACCCCTAAATTATCATGGCGCGGGAATTGAAGGGGGGTTGCCACACTACGAAACAGGCGCTGTGTTTGGAAGCTTGGACGAAATATCACTTTTCGGGTACAGAATACCCATTAGGGAAAGGAGGAAAAATGTATCCCTCTTTGATGCTGATTTTTCCATCTATGCCAATGGGCAGAGAATCAAGGGGATAGGGACATTCTGCAATCAGCCTTTTGTTAAGTTAATAGGTGGGAATTTCGATGAGGGTGATACCATCTCTCTTCGAATATTAACCTCTTTCAATGGCCAGAATAAGGCATGATGGCCCTCCGGAGCCCTTTACAAATTCCGAGAGATTGAGAGGAAAAACCTCATATCCTATCTTTTCCAGTTTGTATCTCGCCTCTGCATTCCTCTCCTCCACAATCACTCTTTCTTCCCCAAGATTGATAACATTGCCTGTGATGAATGTTCTGCAATCCATGTATATTACTTCAAATCCACGGAGCAATTCTCTGGGAATACTTTTGCATGCAAGAATTCTATCCTCTCCTATGAGCGTCATAGCCCCTCCTAAATGAAGATGCATCTCTGCCACAGGTATTAAGCGGATCTCGTATCCCAATCTTTCCAATATTCTCTTTAATTGCTCAGCCCCCTCCCTGTTAGTTCTTCTCGAGAGACCTATGAAAAAGTAGGGATACGCAGGAATCAGATCGCCACCCTCGGCCGTACCTGGCTCCTTTATCTCTCCTATTTTCTCCAGCCCCATATTTTTCAGTATTTCGCTCATCCACTCATCCTCTCCTCTTCTTGTGGTTAACCCCATTCGCAGCTGCACAAACGCATCACCCAGAGGTAGGGAGGTATCCATGGTGAAAACAGAGTTGGGATGCCCCCTCAGTTCGGGTACCTTGATAACCTCAGCACCAGCACTGCGCATGAGCTCTCTCAATTTTGCATGTTGCTTTTTTGCCTTCTTCACATCTGCTCTCTCCATTATATTATGTGCCTTCAGATTTTCCACATTGAAGTACTCCTTCTCCGGAGGTACCACGATGACTTTTTTCAATCTCAGCCCATCATGCATTTCGTGCACGGGCATGAATTATTATCTCTGTATTAAAGATTCCTGCAATCTCGGGCCTGGAAAATCTTTAAATATTGTAAAAAAATTATACTAATCATGTTACAACAATTTGTGGATAGAGAAAGGGAGCTCAAATTTCTTGAGGAGGTATATCGAGAGGGGGGATTCTCTCTTGTGGTAATTTATGGAAGGCGGAGAGTTGGAAAAACAGAGCTAATAAAGAAATTTATGGAGGGGAAGAAGGGAATATATGTGCTTCTGACCAACGAGAGCATAAGGGAGAATATAAGGTATCTCAGGGAGGAAATGGCTAGAGTTACGGGGAAGGAATACTATCTAAAACTGGAGGTGGATAATTTCTATGATTTTTTCAGATATCTGGAATTTGGGGATGAGAAGTTTGTAATTGCACTGGATGAATTTCCATATCTTCTTGAACTTGACAGGGGACTTCTTTCCGTATTTCAGAAGATAATGGATGAAATACTCTCAAAGAGGAATATAATGCTCATCCTTTCTGGCTCCTCCCTATCTATGATGGAAAATGATGTTCTCGGATACAGGAGCCCACTTTATGGCCGAAGGGTCCGTGCATGGAAACTCCTCCCATTTAGTTTCAGGACTCTGTATAATCTCTTTGGTGATATAAGGAAAGCAGCAGAGATCTTCTATGTTTTTGGTAATGTGCCCTACTATATCTCCCTATATGAGCCTGAGAAATCTCTGGAGGAAAACATCAGAGATTTAATACTCAAAAAGGGAGCATATCTTTATGAGGAGCCGCTTATTTTGCTCCGTGAGGAGTTCAGAGAATCTCGCATATACCGTCTAATATTGAAATACCTATCTCTCGGGTACCGGTCCCTTGGAAAACTCTGTTCTGTGACAGGCATGGACCGGGGCAATCTGAGCAAATATCTGGATACATTAAAGGAAACGGGTATCATTGAGCATGTGTTACCCTTTGGGAAAAGAAGAGGTGGGATATATGAGATAAGCGATTCCTTCATGGATTTCTGGTTCAGATATGTTTATCCTTATAGAAGTGAGCTGGAGATGGGACATGCGGAGGAGATACTATCTCGATTTATGGGTGAAAAGAATACATATTTTGGTTACAAGTTTGAAAGGCTGATACTCCATTTACTCAGGGAGGGAATAGTACCTGAATTTAGAGGTTACACTGGTTTTACCCGATGGTGGTATAGGGATGTGGAAATAGACATTGTGGGAAGAAAGGGAAACAAATTGCTCCTTGGTGAATGCAAGTGGATGGATAATGTGGATGGTG
>JAGGTO010000085.1 GCA_021163705.1 Thermoplasmata archaeon
AAAAAATCAGGCAAGAGCCTTTATTTCAGGTATCTCAACACCCACTATATCATCGTTTATCTCATATATCAAGCTCAGTATCTCCGCAAGCATTTCCGCTTTTTTACCTTTCATTTCCCACAGTGCAGCTTCAAGATCCTCCACTGTATGAGATTTAAGCCACGCCTCCACCTCAGGTGATGGTTTAGGTATCTTCATATCCTCACACCTCCGTCATATTTATGTCAGACATACATATGACAATAGAGTATATAAATGTTTCGCAAAAAATTACCAAAATACGAAAAATTACTGCCTCAAGGCTGTGATGACATCCAGTCTTCCCATGATTCTGCGGAGGAGAGCATAGGATATTACGAGAAATACAGAAATAATCACTAATGCGAATGAGAAGACAGGGAATATGACATTCTGATGACCAATAGATGGGAGGATAATGTAGTAGATATGCGTCCCAAGGATGAGCGATGGAGGCAGAGACACGAGCACCCCTATCAATGATGTGAGCGCAAGCACAGGCAGAAATTCTCTGTAAACATGTGAATCCGGAATACCCATGGCCTTGAGCGATGCGTAAACCTTCTCGTTTTTCTTTATATCCAGATACAGGAGTGTGAAGAGAGAGAGAACAGAAATGATGAGCAATGCGATGAAAATACCGCTCAGAAGTGTGTTGAGAAGGTTCAACGAGGAGCGATAGTGCTCCAGCATATCATTCCGGGTGTATACTCTATATCCTTCCCTCTCAAGATTTTTGAGAATTTCATCATTTTTCTCTCTGAGAAATACCACGGTATCGGGAACATAGTTCACCTTTGGAAGATACACCGCTTTATAGTCATTCAGCGGAGAGCTGGAAATGCCCACAACTCTATATCTTTCCCATTTTCCAATGATATTTATTCGAATTCTCTCTCCAACCCGAAGATGGTATTTCTTCGCTATGCCATATCCCACCACCATTTCTCCTCTTGAAGAAAACCATCTACCCTGAATCACTGTGGATTTGAAGGAACTGTTGTATCCCAGGAAATACGCCTGAGCGGAGAGATTCTCCACCTTCACCCCGTAGAGTACTCCCGCCTTTTCGCCCATGTTTAACGAGGACACATCTCCCGTAACCATCGCCTCAAACGGTACATCTGCCTGCTCATTCATGAACTGCTGCGATATAGTGTATGGGGTGAGGATGCCAAATAAGAGAAGTGCGAATATCACCACATATTTCATCCGGGATATCCTTGAGAATCCACCGCGCAGTGCATTCACCACATTCACCCTCTTCACATAGAGAAATGGAAGCAGGGCGAGAAGAATAATGGCGATATAAACACTGAGATTGTACATGCCAAGAAAGCGCAGATTTAAAGAGAATGGAAGCGAGACGAGATTCTTGCTGTAATGCGCTCCCAGGAATGTACCGATTACTATGCCAATCAGATATCCGAGTGAGGCGAGAAGAAGATAACTGCCTGTGAAGAGAAATGTGAGAAAAGAATCAGGCATGCCTATGGCTTTCATCACCCCAACTCCTCTGAGCTCCCCCAGAATGTGGGTGATTGAAAGAAGGAAAATTATGAGGAGCGTTGCACCTATGACTATTCCGAATAATGAAAGAGTGAAGCTTTTCATATCCTCTATCTCCTCTTTCCACGGTGCGTTTCCGCCCTTCCAGGTGTTGAACTGGAGCACCTTGGTATTCCTCTCCAGATACTTGGAGAGAGCTTCGGTATTCTTGGCTTTCATGAGCACATAGAGCGTCTTTCCTCTGTGCTCCGTGAGCACCATTGGAGGATTGAAGGGATAGTAAATGGACTTGCTCACAGTATAGGTGTCACCATTCACATCCACCTTCTCCCCCGCAGATATGCTCATCCCTATAACCACAGCCTTTCCCGGGCCGGGAGATTTCACATTCATGGTCCTGAACTCTCCGTAGCCCTCAAACACCGTGATGTTCTTTCCTCCAATCTCCATCTCTGTTAAGTCGCAGTAGGCATAGTCCAGAACCTCCCCGTATTTCTCTATCTCTTCCAGAGATGCGTTTTCCGCAAAGATTATGGTGTTCCCCTGTGAGGATATACTATCAAGGTTCTGCACCACGGAGCCGATAATGGAGAGGGTGAAATTGAATCCTGTGGAAAGGAGAAGAAACACCAGAAGTATCGCCACACCTCTTCTCTCTGCCCTTATCTTTCTACTGAGCGTCCTCAGGAGCATGGAGCATCCCGTCCCTCAGGTATATCAGCTCATCACCCATCCCAAAAAATTCCCGTTCATGTGTGGCCACAATCACCGTGGTTCCCTCTTCATTTACCTTCTTGAGAATTTTCCATATCCTCTCTTTATTGTTCCAGTCGAGATTCGCCGTGGGCTCATCCGCCAGCAGATATTTCGGCTTATTTGCCAGCGCTCTTGCAATTGCAACTCTCTGCATCTCACCTCCGCTCATGTGTACGGGCTTTTTATCTGCAAGATGCTCACCGTTAACAAGCCTGAGAAGATGCATGGCCCTCTTTTCAGGCTCTGCTATCTTTCTGGCATAGCGCATGGGGAGCATAACATTCTCCTTGCCCGTGAGATAGGGCACAAGATAGAAGAACTGGAACACAAGGCCTATATTCTCAAGCCTGAAACTGCGGCGCTGCTTTTCCTTCATCCCCGCCATATCTTTCCCATCAACGATGACGCTTCCCTTACTTGGCAAATCTATTCCGGCAAGAAGGTTTATGAGCGTTGTTTTGCCGCTTCCGGATGCTCCGGCAATCACATAGAATTTTCCATCCTCGAATTTCAGGCTGAGATTGCGCAGCGCGTGCACCTTCCCTATCTCGTAATATTTCGTGACATTTTTCACCTCAATCATTCCTCTCACCCACCGAACCTAACACTGATTATTCTAGCACTATTAATTGTTTTGGTGATTACCCACACTTGCTACTTCTTCTAACTTTAGACCTCATATGGTTTAGATACATAATATTTTTTGTATTTTATATCTTAAAAATCAGATCTATGGAACCACATTCACCCCAACATTTATCCACGCATCCTCGCCGATTTTTTTGAATCCATATTTTTTGTAGAGATTAATAGCAATTTCATTATCGCTCCTTACCCACAGAACTACCTTTTTTGTTTTCCGAGATGCAATGCTCATAAAGTGACCAACTACCCGGGTTGCATATCCCAAACCTCTATACTCTCTCTTGGTTATTACAGCCCCGAGAACCCAGATCTCGGGTAAATAGGCTAAAGCGGATGCAGTGCTCACTGCATATCCATCTCTTATTATTCCGTATGTGATTGCCTTCTTAACAAGATACTCTGGATTCTGAAAAAGTTTTGATAGGAGAGATGCATCCTTTATCTCGATGACTTCCTCATCTAAAAAGTAAAATTTGGGCTTGGCTTCCATAACATCCACTTTATAAACCTCATTTTTTCCCTTCCACAGATACAGGAGAGAATAGGGCATGTGAACTATGGCCTTTTCTTCATGAAAATAGGAGAGCAATTCCTCAACTGCATCTTCAGCTCCTCTAACAATTACACTGGCAATCATACCACCCCTATATATTAACATGTAGCCCTTTATTTCCCCGTCCCAGGCCACATAGAAATCTGTGTTTTTTCTTTCCTTTCTCAAATCCCAGAGAGTAAAAGCGTTATTAGCCACATCCTTCAGGGAGTATATCTCCAGTTCCTCCAGTTTTTCATTGAAGAATACTCGCACGAGAATATATTTGCGAGATATATTTAAACATTTACCCTTTATCATCTCTGATAATCAGATGAAAAAATTTAAATCCTCAAAGCTACCATCTTCTTCTATGGTAGAGGTTGCACCAACGGGAATTGAGAAGCTTGATAAGGCTCTGGGTGGTGGTTTCCCCAGAAACGGTATGTCCCTCATTGTGGGTCCCTCTGGAATAGGCAAAACAATTCTGGCAGTGCAATGGCTTGCTGAGGGTGCAAGAAGGGGTGAAAACTGCGTATATGTATCCACCACAATCCCGGCAGAAGCCACCGTGGTATATTATGGGCACATGAAATTCCTCAAAGATGTTGTGGATAAAATAAAATGGTATGATCTCTATTTGAGCCCGAGAGATCTCATACCCTTTACACCAAAGAAGATGCTCCAGATATTTCCAATGATCATGCCGGAATTTTTCGATGAAAATCTCAATCTCAAAAAACCAATAGATAGGCTTGTTATAGATAGTCTTACTACGATAGAAAAAATAATCGGAGATTTGCCCATGTTCCGCTATCTCGGTGCCACATGGATCCGATTTTTCCACGAGAAGAAGATGACCACACTGCTTATAGAGGAGATGGAGGAAGAGAAAGAGACCCTTGGAGAGATGAAAAACTTTAGCGAGGCAACCATAGTTATGGATCACATGGAGTACAGAAATATGCATATGAGAGCATTGAGAATAATTAAAAGGTACGGATACAACCATCCCACATACTGGATGCCATTCCACATAAGGGAAGAGGGAATAATCCTATGAAGGGCAAGCTTAAAGAAATAGTGGAAGAAATAATCGAAGAATCCAGGATAGTGCTTGTTCTGACCAAGCCAGAGCTCAGAAGTCAGGTTGGATATGCCATAGTAGCTCATCTTCTCCAAGACGAAAATACCTTTGGACTGTATATTGCACTGAATGTTCCCCATACCAGTGTGGAGAGAAAAATTAAAAAAATGGGTGGAGACCCTTCTAAACTTTTCTTCATAGATTGCATCACTGCATCCATAAAACCTGTGGAGGAAAGAGATAATGTGATATACCTTGATAGCCCACAGCTCGTGCTTCTGGAGGGTGCTATAAGGCATGGGCTTAGAATGCTCCAGGGTGAAAGAAACTTTGTGTACATTGAATCTGTTAGCACATTTTTGGCCTATAACTCATATCAGGCCTTCATAAAATTTTTGAGAACAATCACAAACGAGATTCGCCTGTATGGCCTCGTGGGCATAATATTCATGCTTGATAAGGAGCTGGAGGATGTGGAATTTAGCCAGGCTACAACATTTGTGGACGATATAGTGGATCTGAGGCACCTCACATGGGAGGACCTTCAGCCCTGAGATATTTCTTCCTGAATGCTTCCTCCACATCTATATGCAGTACATTCGCCACGGATAAAAGCCAGGCAAATACATCCGCTATTTCCTCCTCTATACCTTTATTTTCCCTTACCGCCTTGTAGAGCTCTCCAAGCTCTTCTCCCAGCCATACCAAATTTTTCCATATTCCTCTTTCTCTATCCCTCTCTCCATAGAACCTGTGTATAATTTCTTGCGCCTCTTTTATTTCCATAATGGAGAATGCTCATCTTTCTTAATAATTTCTCCCGTGAATCGACTTTACGATAACTTTACAATTCGTTAAGTTTTATCGTTAAGTCTCACTTAACAATAGCCTCCCCGTCTTATTATTTGGCATTTGAAATGCACAAAAAATTAGAATATTTGTGCATCATAATGAATGGAATAATACCATTTCAAATACAATCCTTCCGGGAATTGCTTAAAATATGGGAGAAGCGGGAGATAGAATGCTGGTCTTAATTGAGCGAATGGGGGAGAATGATATTGTGAAAAGAGGGAAATGAAAAATTTGAAGAAGTGAGGGATACGAAGCTATCAGGATAGGCAAATACAGGATAATTTATGAAATCAACCAGGAGATATGGATTCTTGGTATCTCTCATAGAAAAAAGGCTTATAGATGAATTTTCGAAAGGAAAACTATGTGGGGGGATGTAGATTTAAAGCTTCACCCACTGGCAAAACATTCATTGATACACCCTCTCTCTTTTATCGATCTTCAAAATTACTATTTGATTTTGCTTTTTATGAGCTTACTTCTATACTTTTTTGGCATACGGGATATAAATTTTCCAGCACTTCTTGAAAAGA
>JAGGTO010000123.1 GCA_021163705.1 Thermoplasmata archaeon
CAAATTCGTGTCTAGTGGAGGCAGATGAGGAGCCTCCCCATGAGCTCAATAGAGAAGCTTTAGAGATAGCGTTGAAGATAGCTCTGATGCTCAATGCCCAAATTTTAGATGAGATTCATGTGATGAGAAAAATAGTGATAGATGGCTCCAACACCTCGGGATTTCAGAGGACCGCGCTCATAGCTGTCAACGGTTACCTTGAAACTTCCTTCGGTCGCATTGGAATACCCACCATATGCCTTGAGGAGGAGGCTGCTAGGAAAATAGAAGAGGATGATGATAAGGTGGTTTATCGTCTGGATCGTCTAGGCATACCCCTTGTTGAGATATCCACCTCACCGGATATGAAGAGTGGAGAAGAGGTTAGAGAAGTTGCTGCGAGGATAGGATACATACTTAGAGCTACCAAGAAAGTGCGTAGAGGAGTGGGTACCATAAGGCAGGATATAAATATATCAATAGGAGAGGGGAGAGTTGAAATTAAAGGTGCGTCCAGGCTCAATATGATCCCCAAATGGGTTAACAACGAAATAGAGAGGCAAAAAATGCTAAGGGATATTGCGAGAATATTGCAGGATAGAGATGCAAAGGTAGAGGAGAAGATATATGATCTAACGGACATATTTGAGAATACAGAATCGAGAATAATAAAAAATACCTTGAAGAGGGGAGGAAAGATTCTGGGAATAAAGCTCATAGGTTTTCAAGGTGTGCTAAAAAATGGTAATTTGAGGCTGGGAAAGGAGCTTGCGGAGAATGTCAGGGTTCTTGGAGTTAAAGGACTATTTCATGGTGATGAGCTTCCTGCCTATGGGATAAGTGAAGAAGAGGTAGAGAAGATAATAAGGAGGCTAGAATTGGGTCCAAATGATTCCTTTGTGATTATTGGAGAGAAGGAAGAAAAGGTGCGGATCGCCTTGCAGAAGGTGATTGATAGAGCAAAGAAGGCTTTAATTGGAGTGCCTGATGAGACCAGAGCGCCAAAAGACGATGGAAGTACGGTATATTTAAGGCCTTTACCCGGCGGAGCGAGAATGTATCCTGAAACAGACATACCTCCCATAAGGATCTCAGAGGAATACATTGAGAAACTTAAAAAGGAGTTACCTCCACTTCCAGATGAGAGATTGGAGGAACTTGTAAGCATGGGTATCAACAGAGAAATTGGGTGGCAACTTATAAGGGACGGAATGGATGATGTATTTGAAGAGCTCTGCACAAA
The DNA here is from genome assembly GCA_021163705.1 of Thermoplasmata archaeon. Lineage (GTDB taxonomy): Archaea > Thermoplasmatota > Thermoplasmata > Thermoplasmatales > Aciduliprofundaceae > S014-41. Next base: position 1,223 of record JAGGTO010000123.1, read on the forward strand.
ATATGGACATCCCACGGTAGTTGCGAGGGCTCTCATAAATGGTTGTGAGGGTATAGATTATAACCGGATTTTTCAGTATTTCTCAGAGGGTAGATTTTCAAAGGAGGCAATAGACGAGATAGTGATGAGAGCCTGCAATGGGGAAAAAGTGGAGGATATTGTCAGGAAATTCAGTGAAAAAGTGGATATTGATCAGGTGATCGATGAAATTATGAAAGAAAAAATGGAGCTTGTAAAAGAGAGGGGAATGCACGCTTTCAAGCCTTTAATGGGACTGGCTATGCAGAAGCTTAGAGGAAAGGTAGATGGCAGGATAGTGAGCGAAAAACTTCGAAAAAGGCTTGAAGAAATTGTGAATCAAGAAAGCAAATGAAACCTAAATTTTAAAAGGGAAGAAGTGCATCTCCTCTATAATGCTGATAGCCTTAACGGGAACCCCCGGAACTGGAAAAACATCAGTCGCCAAGTTCCTGGAGAAGAATTATAGGGTTATTTATTTGAAAAATTTTGAAAATGCAAGAATGTATAGGGATGTGGAACGCGATACTTATGTTGTAAATCTTGAGGTGATAAGAAGAGAGATTGAAAAATTAAGAAATGGGAATGAAAAGATTATTTTAGAGGGTCATTATTCCCATGAAATGCCTGTGGATATGGTAATAGTTCTCAGATGCCATCCGCAAGAGCTAGAAAAAAGATTGAGAAACAGAGGATACAAAGAGAGTAAAATTAGAGAAAATGTGGAAGCGGAGGCAATGTCGCTCATAACCTCTGAGGCAATAGGATATCATGGTAAGGATAAAGTATTTGAGGTAGATACCACTCATAGGAAAGAGGATGATGTGGCCATGGATGTGATTAGAATAATAGAAAAAAGAGATAGGAGATTTGCACCCAGAATAAGCTATATGGAGGAGATCCTAAAATGGTATTGAATAAGTACCGCAAAAATGTGGATTCTCTTCTAACAGCTCTCGCCAGACCATTTATGCGCACAAACCCCAACACATTAACGCTTTTTGCATTTCTCTTTGCCTCACTTGGAGGCTTGTGCTATTATTTAACCTGGTATCATGCCTTTTTCCTCCTCTTTTCTTTCATTTTCATATTCTTATCATCTTTCATGGATGCACTTGATGGGAAGCTAGCAAGATTAAAGGGGATAGCAGGGAAGAGGGGCGATTTTCTGGATCATCTTCTTGACAGGTATTCCGATACAGTGCTTATTTTGGGTATTGCTCTTAGCCCCTATTCCTCGCCTCTTCTCGGACTCTTTGCAATCACAGGAGTCTATTTAACAAGTTATGTGGGCACTCAGGCTGAAGTGGAGGGTGTGAAAAGGATCTATGGAGGAATCCTTGGTAGAGCAGATAGAATGCTCATCCTTATTCTCCTTCCCCTTATTCAGTATTTCTGGTGGGGTTATCATTTTTCTGTATCATCCTGGATTCTCCTGATCTTTGCAATCTTGGGACATATCACTGCGATTCAGAGGATTTTTTACGCGTGGAGAGCCATTCCTTCCTGAGCTTATAATAGAGGAGAGGATGGCTCATCCAATCCTTTTCACATAGATTATCCCTGAAGATATTTCTTACACATAGGCCATAGGCTCTCAGAGTCTCGCATTTTGGAACCTCATACTCCTTTCCCGAGATTTTTCCAGTGATATGTCTTATCTGGTATTTTGTCATACTTTCGTTAAAATCGGGAGCTGTGGCAAACAGATTGAATATTTCCTCCTCCTTCATCCCTATCTTATGAAGAAATGTAACCAGGAAAAAGCGTGCCTGATGCGGGATATTCACACCGTTTTGAAGCTTGGCAATTATGCTCCTTATGCAGGGTGGAAATGCTTCAATTTGAACAGCTCCAAAATCTTTGGAAGAATACTGGGAAATAAATTTATCCTTAACTTCAAGAATTTCCTGAATTTCCTGTTCTACATATTTCTTAATTACCTTTGCCTTCTCTCTATTCTCCTCTATTTCTTCCGTGAATTGTGTTACAAAGGCCTCTCTGAGGAGCTTGGCAAATACCTCCTTGCTTACAGGAATCCATCCCTGAATAAGGGGCTGATTTAGTAGTCTGAAAGCCTCTCCGCTAATTCTTGATGCATACTTCACAAAATCTATGAAATAAATCATCCGAAATACCAGATAATTTCTCAGCTCCAGATGCAAATCTTTGATCCTCTTATCGGGATTCCTGAACCTTATTCCAAAGGCAGTGGCGACCCTTTCGATATTTTCGTCACTATCATTTAAAAGGTACATTTCCATCTGATCTCTCACAGCATTGGCAAATCTCTGTGTGATTATAGGATCCTGGAGTGCAATGAGATAGAGCTTAGAGATATAAAATGCTAAAATCTTATCTTCTGGGGAGATGAATCCCAGAGATGTACGGTTGAATGAAGAAATTATCCACCTTTTAGCATAATCTCTTAGAGGCTCATACTTCAGGGAGAATATATCCTCTATTCTTATGCCTCCAACATACTCTCTTGCCTCTGGAAGAAAGGGATATCTAGCTAGAAGAGTTATATCCATATCAGGGCCGGGGCCGGGATTTGAACCCGGGTCAAGGGATTTCTGTAAAGCCCCATTTTGGGGGTAAAGCACCTTTTCCAAAGGGGCTTTACCACAGTCCCCTAGGATAGCCCCTACCCTACCCCGGCCATGCAAAATGTGAATTAAGAGCACATACATAAACTTTTTTCAGAAATAAAAGCGAAAAATATATGCATAGGCATGCAATTGCTATATTTATGTATGCAATAAAGGCCAAAATACTTTATGATGGAACATCAAATAAGGCAAAGAAAGATGTCTACATTCTTTTTGAAGGCAGTAAAATAAAAGGAATATCAAAAAATAAGGGAAATGCGGAAGTAATTGCGGAGGGTATAGTAACTCCAGGATTCGTGGATGCCCATGCGCATATAGGAATGGCGAGAAGTGGAGAACCTTCAAATGAGGGCGAATTGAATGAGAAGATGAATCCCCTTTATCCTCTGCTTGATGCCATTGATTCAGTATATATGGATGATATAGCCTTCAGGGAGAGCATAGAGCATGGTGTGCTATATTCCCATATTCTCCATGGTAGTGGAAATATAGTGGGTGGCCGAAGCGCTCTCATAAGAAATTTTGGAAAGGATATTGGTGAAGCATATATCACACATGTGGGAATAAAAGCGGCATTGGGCTATAATCCAAGAAGTACCCAGGACTGGAAGGGTACAAGACCAAGCACAAGAATGGGTGCTGTGGCACTTTTAAAAGAGCAATTATTAAAAGCGAGAAAAACTAAGATGCTTATTGAGAAGAACAAGAAGAGCATAGAGGAGGTGGACCCTGTGACAGAGATTTTCATGGATATACTTGACGGCAAGATACCTTTAATGGTGCATGTGCATAAGGAGGATGACATCATTGTACTTATGAAGCTTGTAAATGAATTTGGTTTTCGAGCTGTGATAAATCATGGTGCGGATGTACATCGCCGTGAAATATGGGAGAAGGTTAAATCCATGGGCATGGATGTGATCTATGGACCCGTGGATGCATTCTCCTACAAAGTAGAGCTAAAGAATGAGTACTGGCGAAACATAAAGCATATAGTGGATGTACGCCCGAGATTTTGCGTGATGAGCGACCATCCCTTCGTGCTTCAGAGAAATCTTCATCTTCAACTAAGATATTTCAGAAGGTTTGGGATGAGCAGAGAGGAATCAATTGCTCTTATTTCAGGAAATGCTGCAGATATTCTGGGAGTGAAAAATATAGGGAAAGTGAAAAAAGGTTACTATGCATCTATGGTGGTCTGGAACGGAGAACCATTCACTCTTGAGAGCTATCCAATAATGGTAATAGGAGAGGGCAAAGTGCTTCACGAAGAATAGCCCAAGTTCTTAAGGAATAGATGTGCCTTCATCAACACTTTTTTTGAATTATCATAGGTTATTTTATTCAGAGCATCTTCATAATCGAGCCATAGGTATCCATCATGCTCATAGGATAATTTAACCTCCTCCTGCTCAGTTATGCCCACAAAATAGATCACTTTCTTTTCCACAAGCACATCCCTCTCACGAAAATGATACTTTATTATTTCCCTAAATCCAAAGAGGATATCTATCTCCAGTCCAGTTTCTTCAAAAACCTCCCTTTTAGCAGCTTTAACCTCACTCTCTCTGGGCTCCACATGGCCCTTGGGGAAATCCCAGTGTCCTGTGGGATAGTGTAAAAGAAGATATTTATTAAGGCGAGGATTAAACACCACAGCTCCAGCAGATTTCTCGCGCCTCATCTATTTATCAACATCCACACAATATTTATAATTTTTGGAATGGGTGATGTGAAAGATTAAAATAGATAGTAGAGATTTGAGATATGATGAATGTACTTCAGGTGATAGCAGCAATCCTTATGCTCTTCTTCCTTCCAGGTTACACGCTTATTAACATGTTATTTCCTCGAAAAGGAGAGCTTGATCTAGAATATGATCAGCTATACCGGATAGGACTTGGGATGGGAATGAGCATAGTGATCTCAATACTTGTGGGGTATGTTCTGGGATATGCAGCGCTCTTTTACTCCAGATATATCTGGCTTGCACTTATAAATCTCACGGTGATATTCTTTTTGATTGGTCTGTGGCGAGGGGGCTATCCAACAATTCGCAGATTACTTGGTTACGAGGAGAAAAACAAATATGATAGGCTATATATGCTGGAGGATCTTCTCAAAAGGAGGAAGGAAAAAATAAAAAAACTGGAAGAGCTTGATCGTCTATCAAAACTCTCACCAAGGGGAGAAAGGTATAGGGAGGAGATGAAGAAATTAATAAAGGAGATAAGGGAAATGGATGAAAAAATTGATAGATTGAAGGGGGTGCTGAATGAAATATAAGATGGTTATCGTAATAAGAGAGGATCTGAATCTCTCCTGCGGTAAGATAGCTGTTCAGGTAGCCCATGCTGCCGTGGAGTGCACTTTAAAATCCAAAAAAGGAAAGAACCTATGGCTAGAGGAATGGTTGAGAGAGGGACAGAAAAAGGTTGTTGTGAAGACAAAAACTCTCAGAGATCTATATGAGCTTGAGTTTAAAGCTAAAAATCTGGGACTCATTACAGCCATAATAAGGGATGCAGGACTCACTGAGGTACCTCCAGGGACCGTTACCTGCCTTGGTATAGGCCCGGGTCCTGAAGAGCTTGTGAATAAGGTCACAGGTTCCTTACCGTTACTGTGAGTAATATGAAGAAAAATATAAGAGCTCTGGGTATAGATGATTCGTATTTCACACCGCATGTGCCTGGAGATGTGGAGCTTGTAGGTGTAGTGATGAGGGCACCAAACTATATTGAGGGTATAATTAAAAGGAAGATAAAGGTTGATGGCCTGGATTCCACGGAAAAAATCATTGATATGCTTCGTACAAGGTTTGGTAGACAAATTAAGGTCATATTTACCCAGGGCATGACCTTTGGCGGATTTAACATAGTGGATATAGAGAGAATTTACAGAGAAACATCCATCCCGGTTATTGCAGTATCCCGAAAAATGCCAGATATGGAAAGGATATCCCACGCTCTTAAAAAGCACTTTGAAGACTGGAAACTCAGAATTGAACTTTTATCTCGACATAATATTGAAAGGATTAAAAATGGAAGATTTACCATTTATGTGCAGTATGTGGGGTTTGATAGAGGGAAGGTAGGGGAAATATTGAAACTTTTCACCGTGAGAGGTGCAATTCCGGAGCCTTTAAGGGTTGCACATTTAATCGCCTCTGCCCTCTATTTTCAGGAGTCTAGGGGGAAGCCATGAACTTCCTTTCATAGAGGGAAAAAAGTATGGGAGTTAAAATAACTGTGAGCAAAGTTACTATCACAACCGATGCAAATAGAGATGCAGAGATTATTCCCTTTTCATAACCTAGGGTGAGAAGGACCATTTCCAGTGCCCCCCTTCCACCCATGGCTATTCCAACATATCCTGCAGCCCTATTATCAAGATGGAAAATCTTCGCTCCTAATCCACATCCCAAAAATTTGCCCAGAAGAGCCATTATAGTTAAAATAATTATAAGATATATGAGTGAGGTATCGAATCCGAGATTGCTCATGACCTCTCCCAGGACTATTCCAACATATCCAAAGAATAGGGGAGTAAAAAGCGCATGGGAGTAGGAAGATATGTCATCTATGAGTTCTTCATAGGCTATTCTTCTTTTGAGCATTGGACCAACCTTCGAGCCCCACTTTCCAACGATTAAACCACCGATATAGGCACCGATCACTACCTGCAAACCGGAGTACATAGCAGCTATGGCCATGAGGATGGCAAATAACACTGTAAATGTTAGAAGGACCTTCTCTCTCTGGGGCCCACTTCCTATGAGCTTATCCACCACAGATACCTTCTCAAATATATAGGGGATAAGAAGAAGCGTGATAACAATGAAGAGTATAACTTTTACTGAAAGAAAGGATATGCTCCAAATGGATACTTCCTCGCCCAATGTTAAGGAACCCACAACTCCTATGAGAAACACGGCAATTATATCATCTACAAAACTCGCACCCATGATGATGGCATGAATTTTTTTGGAGGCATTACTCTTTAGAAGGATTGTTGCACATACCTCCACAGCAGTGTTTGAAAGAACGACGCTTATGAAAAGAGAGGACTGCAAATCAATGCCCATAACCCAGAGAGTCAGAAAAATGAAGCTCATAGAAAACAAGACACCCAGGATCCCCACCACTATACTGGAAGTTTTATACTCCTGAAAGGACCTGAAATCCGTAAGAAGCCCGGAAAGGAGCATGAGAACTATAATGCCAAATTGACTGAAGAGCATGAGGGTTTCATTTGGTCTAACAAGGCCCAGTACAAGGGAGCTTAAAATCAGTCCTCCGAGAACCTCGCCTATAAGACTCTGAAATTTGAATCTCACAAAAAGTAATCCCAAACTCCTGCCGATGAAAATTAGAAGAAGAATGTCAAGAAGAAAGCGACTTATGTCCATTCAATCACTGTATATAGTAATACTCCAGAGCGGAGTATTTCATCTCTCTCCTCTTCTTCTCCAGGAAGTGATATATGGTGGCATGTTTACTGCCTCTCAAGAGCATCTCCACAGCCTTTTTGGCAATTTCAACCTGTGTATAGCTGCCAATTATGGCCACTGAATATTCATAGATGGATAGAGATGCGCCACTGAGCTCCTCTATTATTCTTCTTGTCTTTCCATTCTTGCCTATTATTCTTCCCCTAAGAACTCTTATTCTGTTTTCCTTCTTACCCACAAACTCTTTGATATCCACAACTTCAAAATAGACATCCTCTCTGAAGATTCTCCAAGCTCGCTGTGGTGAAAAGCCATTTGCTACTGCCCTAACAAAATCTCTTGCCTTTAAAGCCATTACAGGATCGGCACGCGTATCATCAATAACAACATCCCCTTCCTGGGAATCTATGCTTATGGATACCCCGCTCCTGCTCTCCAGCTCTTTTTTAATCTCTCCATGCTTACCTATCAACGCACCTATCCTCGATTTTGGAATCTTCAAATACATCATCTAAATCACCTCTAACTCTTTAACCAGCTCTCTCTCCTCAATCCTTATTCCCATCTTATTTAAAACCCTTACCATATTTTTAATATCTCTCACTAGAAGCTCATCCGCCATGGGATGATCCACAGGCACTGCCTGCGCCACATCTATTATATAGGGTTTCTCTTCCCATACTAATATATTGTACTCACTTAGATCTCCATGAACAAGTTTTGCCTTCATCATCTTTCTCATCTCCTCTATAATGCAATATCCAACTTCCTTAGAAACATCCTCCATCACATTTTTTAAAAGAGGAGCAGGTATGGATTCATCGCCTATATACTCCATAACAAGAATATTTTTCCATATGGCCACAGGCTTGGGAACATTCACATTGCTGCGATAGTAATCAGAAAGATTTCTAAACTCCTTTCTTGCCCATATGAGAACTATAGTGTCCCTTGTCTTGTGAATATGTGCAAATCTATCATCACCGTCTATGAACCTGGATAGACCCTTATAGTTGATTGTGCTCATCCTGTAAACCTTCACCGCCAGAAAACCTTCTTTGCCTATTGCTCTGAAAACATCACCCTCCTTCCCTGTGGATATGGGAAATTCCACCTCCTCTATGACCCCTTTCTTTAATAACTTGTAAAATGCAAGTAATGTTCTCTTATCAAATACCCCTCCATAGGCTTTTCTATCATCCATGTCCTTCTCTCTTCTCTCCTCCCGATACGGGATTATCTTCTCATACAAATATTCATCAATCTCCTTTCTCATTTCCCAAACACATCCAGAAGCTCAGGCAGTTTTTTATTCCTACTTAAATATCCCGCCTGAGTCCTCGTGTATCTATATATCACATCAGCCTTCTCATCCTGAAACTCCCAGGGCCTGATTATAATAAGATCCCCTTCCTTAATCCACATCCTCCTCTTAATTTTACCTGGAATTCTCGCCATCCTAGACTTTCCATCGGCACACATAACTATCATTCGGGAGCCACCCAATATCTTATCAACTATGGCAAACATCTCTCCCTTGTTCCGATCCGGCAACGGAACTCTTGTAACCTCATCTGTCACTCTTTATCACCGAGAAGGATTATTATATCCCCTCTATATTAATCTATCGCTATTTTTCTGTTCTGAAAAGAAAAATTAAGAAAAAAGAGAATTATTCCTCTGGTTCTTCCTCATTCGAGCTCTCTTCTTCTATCTCTTCACCTTCCTCTTCAGAGAGCTCCTCAGACGGCTCCTCTTCCTTAACTGCCTTGCTCACTCCCTGTTTCTTTCCTACCATATACATTACTGGAGAGAGTACAAGAAATATCACGAAGAGTCCAAGGAATACATACTCCATATTTGTTGCTGATTCTTTCTCTTCTTTGAGTTCCTTGTAACTTTTGTTGAGATCATCGTACTTCTTCTGCAGTTCATTTAACTCATTTGTAAGCTTTGGAACTTTGTTTAGCTCCTTCTGTAGCTCTCCCATATTTGCATATTTACCCTTCACAGAGAAGGCTATAAAGAACTCCTTCTCTCCATCTACCAGCACTGATGCACTGCACAGCGATGAAACTAAAGAATTTGGGGCTCTGTATGCGAAGGATACCTTACCCTCAGAATCTGTCTTCTTGGTATCCACATCAATATATCCACTTCCAGGTGTTATTTTTATCTCTCTGTTAGCCAACGGCTTGCCTGTTAATCCACCTATGAAGCTTAGAGTGATTGTTGCCGTGCCATTTGCCTGTACCTCAGAGGGCTCTATGCTTATATCCTTGAGGATAACCATTGAGCTCATCTCTCCAACCTGGGAGAGATAGGGTACCAGGAACTCGTACTTGTTATCCCCTATGGTATGATCCCCTGAACTCAACCTAACTGTAAATTTGACTATGCCATCATTCATCTGGGATGCTATACCTGCTGTGAATGCGGCTGTACCATCGCTTCCTGTAGTAACCGTTGTGGAGCTAGAATATATTCCAATACTCCAGCTAACCTGCAAATTTGCATTTTCTAGAGGACCACTGGCATCTACAACCTTTATTGTTACATTTGCACTCAGATCTTCATCAGTGAAGTATGGCTTATCCATTGTAAATTCCGATATGCCCATTATTGGTACTCTTTCAAGTATAAAACCTTCCTTTACACCAAAGAGCATTGGATACTCGAGAGTTGCACCGAGCCATAGACCCATTCCGATACCTGGATCCACCCACGCATCAACATACACTGCCTGATCTCCTATGAGCAGATTTGTAGTTGCAATTACCGTGGCTTCACCATTGCTATCGGTTGTGAATGAATAGTAATCACCCAAAAATGGATTGTATATCCTGTGCTCATCATCTGGCCAGGCTGCTCCAGGACCATAGTTTGTAGCAAATAACCCAAAGAATCCGGAGACATTTGCTGCTGGTGTGCCATCTGTGTTGTAAACCTTAACCTTCACATTTATCTCATCACATCCCTTAACAGTGGAAGGCGATATGGAGAGATCCATGCCGTAATTAACACTCCAGGGTCCCGTGGAAGGATCCGAGCCTGTGGCATTACCTACATAGATTTCAACGCTATCAAACGCAGAGTAGGTATCCTTGGTATAGGTCCTAACTATATATGGCCTGTTTATATTATTCACGGCGGTCATTGTGAATGTTACCTCTCCATTTGAATCTGTTGTCTTGTGATCTGCGTCAAACTGCACATTGGTCGTATCAATATTCACAGCTCCATTGGAGTAAATTGCCTCAATATACACATCATGATCGGCCACAGGATCGCCATTATTATCCACCACTTTGACTTTTATATCTGTGCTCTGACCTGCAGTTAGGCCATATGCACTTACAGATTCTATGCTTACCTTGTACCAAGAACTACCGCTTGTTTGAATTGGAATGTAGAGCTCAGCGCTCTGTAACTCAGAAAGTATGGTATCGTTAATCTTTATCTGTGCCTTCACTACATCCATCAAATTCATATTCACAATGGTAGGTGGAGCTGTATAGGTAAAGGTTGCCACACCATTTGCATCCGTTTGAGCATAGGGCTGAATGCTCCCTGAGGTTTCCTCTGTTAGTATGGTAACATTCACATCCTTTAGGGGATTGCCAAACAAATCGGTCACTGTGGCTTTGATTGTGGCACTTTCTCCAGGAGAGAGAATATTTTTGTCTATATTTAAACTCAGTCTCACAGCATTCTTGGGCAAATACACCTTCACATCCTTGCTTCCTGTATAGTTATAATATTCATTACCTATGATTGCTGCCATTGAATAAGTCACCTTAACAGGCTCGTCGTACAAATGGAATGCTAGAGGAATTTCAAATTGGATGCCTCCATCACTTCCAGTTGTGCCGTTGTAAATGAAACCATTAGTTGCGGTAATTGTAACTTTCACATTTGGAATTGGCACACCATTTATATCGGTTACATATGCAACTCCCTTGATTTCCCTTCCAGCATAGGCAGCATCAGGGAGATACACATGAAGCACTGCACCATTGTATGCGGAAGATATCTCGCTCACCGCTACATGGGGTTTCTCTCCACCTCCAGGATGATGAAGTTGCCCTATGCTAAATATGTTCATTATCCCGGCATAAGCAGGCACCCATCCCTGCCATATATCTTTTCTGTATCCTGTTAGGAACTTGCGATAGCAAAGCGTTACCCAGGGTAAATCTTGCATGAGTATACCCTGTAAATCCTTGATCAACTTTATTCTCTTCTGAGTATCCATCTCATGATCGATCTCATCCAGAAGCTTATCCACCTTTGGATTACTGTAACCCGCCATATTATTTCCCACAGGTGATGCATACTTGCTGTAGAAGAACATCTTGAGGTATGTCTCAGGGAATGGAGAGCCTGTGGAATAGCCCATAACCAGCATATCAAAGTCCACCTGAATGATCATCTTTGACACTAGGGTGCCAAAATCAAGCGGTGTATTTATTATGTTTATGCCTGCCCTTCTCAGATTATTTTGAATAATTATTCCTATATCAGCCATGATGGGAGAGTAATCCTTGGTGGGGGAAAGTATCGACAGCTTCAGAGGCTTTCCTCCTGGAGCCTCTCTCCACCCATCTCCATTTACATCAACATATCCCGCCTGATCAAATATCCGGGATGCCGCATTCAGATCAAAATCCGGAGGTACTGCGGATGTATTTATGTACGCTCCCGATATTATGGCTATGGGCACGGTTCCCTTTGTGGCAAATCCTTGAGAGAGTGTGGTAACAATATAGTCCCTATCAATGGTATGGGCCACAGCCTTTCTGAAGGATAGATCGTCCATGGGTGATCTTCGCATATTGAACGGCATGAAGTAGAAGTTATCTCCCTGTATGATCTCTATTCCTATGTTTGGATCGAGCTTTAGGCTCTTGTAATAACCAACAAGCACATCTGCAAGATGCACCTCTCCCTTTCTAAGGGCAAGAATTGAAGTATCGGCGCTGTTATACACCTTAAATACCAGCCTCCTAACATGCTGTGGGTAAATGGGCCAGTTCTTTCCTTCCCATCTCACTGTAAAGTCCTTTCCCCAGTAATCCTCGTTTCTATCAAAAACCACATATGCACCAATTTTCCATTCTGTAAATTTGAAAGGTCCAGTGCCCATGGCGGCTGCTCCTTCTGATGGATTGTTTCCATAGCTGTAATCAAGGATAACATCATCGCTATCTCCAGTACCTGCAGATTTCACATGATCTTTCCAGATATGCAACGGCATAATAGGCTGGTTAAGAACCACATGATATAAGAGAGGATATGGCTGGTAGAGATGGAAAGCCACCGTATAATCATCTATTTTTTCCACACCCACATGGGATATCCCATTCCCATCATAGAGTTTCCATCTTGCATCTGGCCATATCAGGGATTCTAGATTGTTACTATATAACGGATTATAGGCCAGCGTTTGATATGTGAATACAACATCATCTGCAGTCATCTCCACACCATCGTGGAATTTTATTCCCTTCCTCAAATGCACGGTGACATTGAGACCATCTGGTGTATCCACCGTATAATTTTCAGCCATGTTGAGATATGCAATAAGATCCGGTGTGTAACCCATCAAAGTATCATAGCACCACGCCAGAGCTCCCGTTTTTACCGCAAGATAGGAGCCTGGATCAAACATGTTGAGGCTTTCTATATCCTCACGAATTGCCACTATTAGGGTATCCTCGTTGATATTCTCTGCTTTTATGGAACTCGCTGATGCATTGGATGCTAGCACTGAAAAGCTCGCTAGAATCATCAGCAATACCATCACTAGCATCACACCTATTTTTAAATTTTTTCCATTCATTTTTTTCACCACCCAACAATGGTTCAATAATTAAACCCGAATATAGTTATTTCGCCAAAAATATAGAAAATATTTCATCAAAATGACCATCAAGTTTAAATACACAATAATTCAGAAGGTTTTAAACTCATAATTTTGAATCCGAACTTATTAAATATGTGTTGAAGATATCCATATGGTTGGAAATGGGAACCGGTGATAGGTATGGACGATAGAGATAGGAAAATACTGGAAATACTATTAAAGGACTCTAGAACTTCTTATTCAGATATTGCTAAACTCCTGGGCATAAGTGATACTGCTGTGAGAAAGAGAATAAAAAATCTAGAAGATATGGGAATCATAAGAGGTTATACGATATCAGTGGATCCTCACCAGATTGGCTATAAATGTATCGCCATAGTTGGAATTGACACCGAGGCTGACAAATTTTATAAAATTGCACAGAAACTTAAAGAAATGGACTTCGTGAAATGTCTGGATATCACAGTGGGAGAAAATATGATAGTTGCAGAGATATGGGCGGAAGATGGAGAGGCCCTTGCCCACATCCTTTCTGAGAAAATAGGAAAAATGGAAGGGATCCGAAGAATAAAATCTTCGGTTGTTCTCCAGAAATTAAAAGGGTGATTTTTCATTTGAGCATGATGTCCTCATATGCAGATAACGCGGCCATGGCACCCTGGCCTGCTGCTATTATGATTTGACCGGCATAGCCGGTAACATCTCCAGCCGCATACACCCGAGGAACATTTGTTCTCATGCTCAAATCCACCTTTATATAGCCCTTATCATCTGTTTCTACACCCAGTTTTCGAGCAAGTTCGCTTATGGGGATAAGTCCCACATAGATGAATACACCGTCCACATTTATCTCCTTTCTTTCTCCTGAGTTTCTCTCCAAATACACTATCTTTTCAACCTTATCCTTACCTTCAATAGCTCGGACTTCCACATTGGTATAATATGGAATATCCCTCTCTTGAATTATCTTCTGATATGCCTTCTCACACATATATCTGGGCATGTACTCCAAAATCACTGGCTCCACGCCTATATCTTTGAGATATATGGCAGCTATGGCTCCAGAGTTTCCGCCACCTATCACTGCCACCTTTTTCCCTCGGAAGAAGTAACCATCGCAGGTCACACAGTAGGATACTCCCTTTCCTAAAAATTCGTTCTCTCCAGGTACATTTAGTTTTTTATGGGTGGTTCCTGTGGCAAATATTATCCCCTTTGTCTTGTATTCTCCTCTCTCTGTCTTCACCATATAGTTTTCTCCATCTTTTATTATCTCTCTCACTTCATTTCTCTCTGAAATCTCCAGATATTCCATAGCATGCTCCTTGAAGGCCTTAACAAGATCCTCTCCCTTAATTCCCTTAAAACCTAGGTAGTTCTCAACAAAGGGTGCTTCTTCCGCCAGTCCTCCTGCGTTGCCCTTGTCCACTATCATAGCACTCAATCCTGCCCTGGTGGCGTATATACCAGCACTTAGCCCTGCGGGACCTCCTCCAATTATGAGAACATCCACCTCTTTGCTCTCCTTCCCTGCAGTTGGTAGCACGAATCCGAAGTTCATGGGATCACCTCATTTTTTCGTAGGCCTGTAAAACATAATCTATATATTGCTCATCTGGATATGCGCCTATAAATTGAACATCCTCATTTATAACTATATGAGGAACACTCATGACATTCCATTTGTTTGCCCATTCAGGGAACTCTATAGCTTCTACCATCTCTCCAGTAATGTTCTCGTTGAGTATTGCAAATCTGTGAGCAGTTCTAACAGCCCTAGGACAATACGGACATGTTGGTGTGACAAATACCTGAATTATCACAGGCTTATCTATCCTCATGAGCTTCTCCAGCACTTCAGGGGAGACCTCTGCACTCCTCTTTGAAACATCCATTATATCCTCAACAAGTGAGGAAAATTCATATCCTGAAGGAAGCCCCACATATCTTATTCTTCCCTGATATTTCTCTCCATCGGTAATCACCACTGTGGGAGCATGGGAAAGTCCATACTTCCTGGCCAGATCCTCATCTATTCTCTGCTCTTCGAACTTTATGAGGGAATTTAGTTCTGCAATCTCCGCGGCTATCGCTGATGCAACCCCACAGTACTGACAGTTATCTCCCGTGAATACCAGAAGCTTTACCTCTTCCTTGAGATTCTTTTCGAATTCTCCCTTAAGATATTTTTTGTCCTCATCCCTAATATAGGCCATGACATCACCTGCAACGGGAGTATAAACGCACATATAAAAATATTTGGAGGACAGATATGTGAATCTTAAAATGCCCCTTTCTCCATCTTCTCAAGTCTTTGAAGACTCTCTATAGCTGCATTCTGCATGCTGCCGTCCTTTATCTCTCCATATATCTCTATTGCCTCTTTTAGACAACTCTCAGCAATGGGTTTAGGGGCAAAAATATGGAAATAATAGTAGGCATCTGCCAGCTCGTGAAGATATCCCCTTTTCTTCATGAGCTTACCTATTTTTTCAACTTCCTCCATCTTACCTTCCACAAGGGCAAAAACTAAGTTAATATATAAAACCATCCTTTCCTCATCTATCTCCTCTGCGATTTTGAGAGATTTATTAAGCCATTCCTCTGCATTTTTCCAATTATTTTGAAGAGCATAGATCTCTCCTATGTTCTCTCCCGTATAAATCATTATCCTCTTCTCATTTCTTTCCTTAGCCATCTTATATGCCATTTCAAAGTATTTCTTGGCGTCTTCCAGCTCTCCTACCCTTTTATAAGCTTCCCCTATATTGTTAAGAACTCTTAGATAATCGTAGCTTCCCTCCCTGAGATTTTCCAGTGCTTTTTTATAAAACCTCATGGCATTGTAGTTATCTCCTGTGTAAAGAAGTATACCTGCAGCAGTATTTAACATCTGTCCCCTAAACTCATTATCCTCTATGTCTTCCACAAGCTTTAAAGCAAGATCTAGATTCTCTATTCCCTTATCCATATCCTTCTTGAAAAGAATGAAAATTCGGGCCTTGGAAAGTAAAAGTTGCACCATCATTTTTTTATCTGCAGTATTCCCAATAGCCTCATCCAAAAGAGAAAGAGCCTCATCTTCCTCACCCCTCCATACCAGGTCTTCAACCTTTTTTTGTAGAGCTTTCAAATCCATACACTTTTAATACTCGCTCATCTTATTAAAACTTTCCGAAAATAATACTCAATCAGTGCATTTGTTCTCAAACTTTTCGCAAGTTTTTTATGCAACCTCATCTCTTTGTTTCTGTGAAAAAAATTAAGGTATGTCCAATGTGTGGAAGTACCCACATTCATTATGTTGCGGGTATGATTACAGGGGAGAAATATAAATGTGAGGATTGTGGGTATGAAGGTTCCCTGATCCTTGAAATGGATATTGAGGAATATAAAAGATGGATGAAGAGCAGGGGTGAGAAAAATGGAGTTGAGAGATAAGATTGCCCTAGTAACCGGAGGCAATAGAGGAATTGGAAGAGCAGTATCCCTTGCCTTGGCAAAAAGAGGATGCAATGTAATCATTAACTATCGCTCTGGTGAGGAAGAGGCGCAGAGAACCTTGGAAATGGTTAAAGGAGAAGGTGTTAAAGCTTGGCTGCTTAAATTTGATGTGAGGAGAAGGAATGAGGTCAGAGAAGCTCTGCATTCCATATCTCCCGAGATAGGGAGAATAGATATACTCATCAATAATGCAGGCATCCTTGGAAAAAAATTCAAGCTGGAGGATATTGACGATGATGAATGGGATAATGTTTTAAACACAAATCTGAAGGGGGCATTCATAGTAACCCAGGAAGTTCTGAAATACATGAAAAAAGGCAAAATCGTAAACATAGCATCTATCGCTGGAAGAAATGGCGGAGCCGTAGGTGCGCATTATGCAGCCTCCAAGGCCGGATTAATCGGCTTGACTTTTGCCCTGGCCTCCCAGCTTGCCCCGAATATTCTGGTAAATGCGGTGGCTCCTGGCCCTGTGGATACCTCGCTGATAAGTGAGGAAAAGAAAGAAGAGCTTGCTAAGCTGGCTCTTGTAAATAGAATCGCCAGGCCCTATGAAATAGCTCACGCTGTGATCTTTCTCCTTGAAAACGATTATATGACGGGAAGTGTGGTGGATATAAACGGCGGAAGATACATGATTTAGACCTATCTCTCCAGGATCTCCAGAACTTCCCAAAGACCATTAACATTACCCACCATAAATCCCCTCTCATCGATTTTTTCAATTCTTGTAGCTTTTGGGTTTATCCATACGGCGTAAAGACCTGCATTCAAAGCACCTTCAAAATCCTCGCTCCTGGTGTCTCCAATATGCAGTGCCTCCTCAGGCGAAACACTGAAATATCGTAAAGGTTCTAAAAACATTTTCTTCATGGGCTTATAAACCCTCAGCTCATCCGAATAAAACTGCCTATCAATATAATCTGCAAGTTGATATTTCTCCAGGAGGAGACGGGTATAGGAAGAGGGCCAGAACATAACATTTCCGATGGTTATTGAGATTAATCCCAGATCCCTAACTTTTCTCAAGGTATCCCTGGCACCTTCTATAACAACTTCTTTATCCACATTTAATGTAGCCTTTGCAACTGCTCTTTTCACAACCTCAACATCTTTTCCAATTCTATTTGCTAAAAGCTCCTGGCTCAACTCCAGAATTCTATCTGGATTACTCTTTCCTTCTTTTCTCTCTTTCTTAATTTCTTTTCTCACCTCAAATATGGCCTGTGAGGCTTCCTCAACCTTTATCTTGGCAAGCTCCACTAAACACCTCTGAAGCTCTTCATTCATAGCTTTAAGGCTAAGGAGTGTATTCCATACATCAAACGATATTAGTTTCATTTTTATCACCTTCAATTCAACCGTAGCTTCTCAATATTTTCACAAAATATAATTTTTTAGGTGTAATAATGCTTTATCTATAGCCGGAGTTCATCTTGATACTTTCATCAAATTGTGAAATTTTTATATCTTTGCATTGATATGCAAAAGTTAAAATATAACATTTTCATGGAGGGTATGTGGCCATTCGACTGAGCAGGGAGGAGATACTGAGCGGTGGAATTGTTCGTACCATGTTTCTTTTAGGCTGGCCCATGATGCTCAGCAGTTTGCTTCAAACTCTCTACAACTTAACAGATATGTTCTGGCTGGGAAGGTTACCCGCAGAGGAGGCAAAAATTGCGGTGGGTGCCATAAATTTTACCTGGCCAGTAGTGTTTTTCTTCATATCATTTGCCGGTGGATTGGGGAGAGGAGGAATACCCATCATATCGCAGTATATAGGATCCAATCAAAGAGAGAAGGCAAATCATTACACAGGACAGATATTCGGGGTTGTTTTAATAATAGCCATAATCATGGCCGTTGTGGGCTCCACATTTTCCTATCCCATATTTCGAGCTATGGGGGCTAAGGGTGAGTTCCTCAAAACTGCAGCAGAATATGGCTCCATAATATTTTTGGGACTTCCATTTATGTTCATAGTGATGGGCGGAGGAAGCGTAATATCTGCAGAGGGGGATACTGTAACACCACTCATCATCAGTGGCACATCAGTCGTTATAAATATCATCCTTGACCCCCTCCTAATATTTGGCATGGGAGGATTACCTAAAATGGGTGTATTGGGTGCTGCCACAGCCACAGTTATAGCGAGAATAGTGGCAGCCTTATGGCTCTTATACCTCCTTTTAAAGGGTCGATTAAGATTAAAACCCAAATTAAAAGACTTTAAGCCCAAATGGAATAGTGTGAGGTTCATCCTGAGAGTAGGTCTACCTTCAAGCATATCCCAAAGCGCCATGGCTTTTGGCTTTGTGGTTATTCAGACCATACTTGCCCATCTGCCAAACCCCGAACTGGCTATTGCCACCTATGGAGTTGCAAATAGAATAGTTAATATGATGTTTGTGGTGGTTAATGGACTGGCGTCTTCAGTTACCATTATGCTTGGCCAGGCTCTTGGTGCGGATTTGATTGAGCGTGCTAAGAAAATAGCTCAAACAGGCATCTTCTTTATGTTCTATCTTCTCCTAATAGCTTCGGGTATTATTTACATATTCCGCAGACCAATAATAGCATTCTTTGTCCCTAATAATCCAGATATAATCGAGAGTGCTGGGATCTTCCTATCTATAGTTTTAATAGGTATTCCGTACTTTGGTATTTTTAGGGTTATAACATCAATCCTGACAGGCTCAGGACATACTATGCAAAGTATGATTGTCAGCATAACCCGTCTCTGGCTTTTAAGAATACCCCTTGCAGCATATTTATCATTTGGTGTCATAACTATACCTCTCATTCAAACAGTTCTTCATGGTCTTAATTTCGGTGCTATGGGCGTATGGTTTGCCATGGCCATATCCAATATGGTATCTGCCGGCATAGGAGGGATATTCTACTTCAAGGGAGACTGGCAGCACAAGATAATAAAGAGAAAAAGGCCTATCAGTCCAGAAATTTAATAGCCTCCTTTTCTACAAGTATGTTTCTTTTAACTCTTATAACCCCCTTATCTGTATAGATGGATGGTACAACGGTGAATACCATATTTTCCTCCAGAATATCATTGGATGGGGCATAGGGTCTGTAAAATCCCGCTGTAGGCATAACACTGTAATGGGGAAACTCACCTACTTCACGCACTATTTCATCAACTCTATTGCATGAAACCCCGCTTTTTATCAGGGACGACAGTTTTGCATACATCGCGTTGATCCTCTTTATGGCGTCAATCCAGTTTTTTCTCTCTTCAGTTAAAATAACCCTTGAAAAATTCAGGTAGTAGCCATCAAGGGATGGGGAGGAGTCTATATAAACTATTGTCCTCTCCTGAATTTTTTCATCACCACTTTTTGGGAATACCTTTTTACTCTTTTCTCCGCATACAACAATTGAGGGATACAGAAAGCTATCAACCCCCCTTCTCAAAAGATGATACTCAAGAATTGCCTTTGCTTCCTTCTCTTTCATCCCTATCTCTATTTCATTGAAAAAGGCTCTCAATGCTTCCTGAATGATTTCTCCCAAGGATATAAGGAGAGAGATCTCTTCGGGAAAGGGCTTTCTCATGGCTTCCATGAGAATATCGGTACCGTCCTTATGTGGAAATTTTAAATTTGAGATAGGGGCATGGGGGCTCACATAGTACTCCCCCTTAAATTCCGGCTCTCCATATATTATCTCATAATTTTCTTTTATATTTTCTAAATCCTCCTCCATAGCTTTAGGAGCATAGACCTTTATTTCATCCTCTATTATCAGATGTGTAAAGGCCCTTGTGCCTATGAGCTTCGATACCTCCGGATCATTTGGAAAGAAAACAAAATTGCCATAAGATGCTAAAAGTCTTGCTCTCATCTCACGAGGTGTCATTGAACGCACCTCTACAAGTTCTTATGTCTCTGGCAGTATCTCCATCCACATTGTATATCTTTATTCTCTCATGGAAATAGTCATCAGCATCTTTCCCTCTCCATTCTCCGAGAAGTACTGTATTATTTATGGATATTATTCCAAAACTCAGGGTCAAGTCATAGAGAAGTGCAGGTATGGCAATAGGATCTATTTTATCCACCTCAATTTTATGGGGAAGTTTATAGTAAATTGAGCTTAGTTGCTGAGCCTGGGCATGGAATACCATATCCTTATCTGCAGTTAATACCACAACCTCCGCATTTATATTATCTGAAAATTTCTTGTATTCTCCTATGATTTCCCTATCTCTAACTTCCTTATCCCTACTTTCACTTCTTTTTCCCACACGATATGCATCCTTAACATTCAGAAGATAGTAAATTTCGTTCATCGCATTTTTTGCTCTCCTGCAATCCTTGGTGCTTCCGTTGGCAAATTCGTACATCACAGAATGATAGGGTAAATTTTCCAGCTCTCTCAGCATCTTACCCGAATATTTGGTATGTATGCGGGCATCTATCTCCTCTATAACTATCTCGCTTATCACATACTTGAAGGAATTTTGAATTCTTCTTGAAGGTATCCGATAATAGGCCACATTTGTATCTATGCCTATGAATATGGGCTTAACATATATGGTTCTGTCCTTAATGGAGGCTTCTAAAAGTCTGAAGTTTTCGTTAATTTCCTCTTCATTTTCAAATCTGAGGATTCCGGAAGAGAGGAAGGAATCCAGGAGATCATGGTAATCTGGTAGATCCCTCCTTAAGAAATCCGTCTTTGCATATTTTCTCTTAACATTATTGAGCTCATGGATATCAACTAAATCTGAAATCTTGAAATTGTTGAGATTGAGTGTGAAGAGATTAATCTCGTATGGGGGATATCCCACAGTAACCTCATGAATGCCACGAAGATAGTATCTGTTTAGCAGTATGAAGAGTTCGTTCTTGCCTATTATCATAGTGAGACCTCCATGAGCTTCTGCAGAGATAGGGGTCGCATCATGAAGGGATAGTTGGAGAATCTCATATCTTTTAGAAAGAGATAGGTAACCTTTACATTCTCTATTCCCATAAGTGAGAGAATCATTGCCTTTCTGGCACCGGTTATATCTATCACATCTCCATCTTCAATTATATCAAGCAATATCTTGCGAAGAGATGAAACCTCGTAGCTCACCTTTCTCTTCTTCAAATTCAGAATTTTTCCATGGATCTCATAGAGCTTTTTTATCCTGCCTTCTATTTTTCTCATCACATCCTCATCAGTATAGAGGATAATCACCTGGGAGGGAAACACACCTTTTATCTTGGCGTATGCGTATAGCGAATTGAGGGGAGGCCACATTTCTCTTGAGACAAAGAGGATGTATTTCACAGGTATCCCAAATATGTTCCCCTATTTTAGGGTTTGCACCTTAAAATTGAATCGTAGTATCTCAAAATAATTTAGGATAGATTTCATTAAGAGGTATGCGAAAGCTGAATTGGAGGGGAAAAGATGTTCTTATTCATACATGATGTCTATTCTCACCGGTTCATCTCCCACAATGTTATACTGAACCTTACAGGTAGTGCCTTTAAGTTTAAAAAATTCGGTACCTACACCTCCACCTTCCACCCATATACCGGAAGGCTGTGATGTATGCTTCAATTGTATATTTTCTAGTACATTACCAGTGGGACCCAGGAGAGAGACATAACCACCCTTTATCTTGTAAGGGTCATAATAAACTTCTATTCCAACAACAGTCCATGTGGAGTTAACCTCAAATTCGATTTCTCCTTTCCCTGTGACATTGTAAGTAGCATATACCTTACCTTCGCTTTCAGGCATGGGATTTTCATGATGAGGATGTGGCCATGAAAACACTATTACCATTGCTGCCACTACAATAAGAATCATTATTAACACATAGATAAATCTTTTTATAGTATCACCTCCAAGGAGTTCCTATGTTTTCGAAGAAACAGAATATATGAGAAGAATGAAAGAAGAATGATCCATGCCAGGGATAGAAAAATATCTCCTGTAAGCCCAAGTAAAGATACATCGATAGGATTGGGGTCAATAATGCCTTGAGGTATTCCTGCAAGGGGATTTAGTATCTCTATCAATCCCCAGGGACTTGTAAATTTAAGTATCTTCCATTTTAAAGGATATAATGATAGATATTCATTCCAGGTGATTGGTCCCTCTATATTTCCCATATATGCATCCCCCTCAGAAATTCCCAGATTAGAGAGAGTGTTAAGAAATATTACTATAAATACACTTATTATTATACTCCACTCTTTCCTTGGGATGATGAACCCCACAAATGCACCAATTAAAGCATAAGAGGTGAGTATAAGAAACACTCCCAGGCACTCCGGAAGAAGTTGATTTAAAATTATTCCATTTATTTGATAGAAAGAAAGATTAAAAATTATGCCTGCAAGTAGGGAAACGATAAATAAGGTAACAACTATAACAATCAACCGCGAAATAAATAAACTTCCTTTTTTAGAGTGCATTATTAACAGGCCATTCATTCCATTTTCCTCGTCCCTAGATATGAAAAAAGCTATTACAGGGGGAATAATAAAGGACATATACAAAATGAAATCTCTCCAGTAGGAAATTGTGGCACCTGCCCTCATAAGATTAACAACTTCCGGGTCAATGGCAGGAGAGTTCGTCACATAGTGAATATACCAGTCGTGATAATAAGAACCTTGGGAGATTGCATAGATGATGCTAAAAACTGCGCTAATAATAATAATTACTGCAAAAAAATATCTGAATATCTTCAAGGAATATTTAAGATGCACCAAAAGATTATTCATTTTTATCACCTCGATAAAGTCTCTCATATATTTCCTCTATGCCCTCTGGCCTTATTTCATAGATCTTAACTCTATTTTTTACCAGAGTCTCAACAATCTGCGGTATTTTCTCCCTCTCACATCTTATCAACAGAGAATTATCTTTCACCTCTTCGACTTCAATATCTTCTGGAATTTCTCCCCTAAAAAATATTCGGAAAAGGGGTGTTTTTTCCATTCTGTAGTCTAGGAGTATTTTTCCATGGGCCATGAAAATAATTCTGTCACATATTGGCATAAGATGTGAAAGAATATGCGAAGAGATGAATATGGTTTTTCCTCTTTTTTTAATATCCAAAATTAAATTTCTCATCCATAGTGCCATGGAAGGGTCTAGCCCTGAGAAAGGCTCATCGAGAATGAGAAATTCTGGTTGATGAATAATTGCTCTCAGTAGCGCAAGACGCTTTTTCTGTCCATGAGAAAGATTACCTGGATACTCTCTTTTCTTATTTACCAATCCAAAGTTTTTTAAAAGCCGTTCTATCCTTTCATTTGAGATTCCATGGAGCTCAGCCAGATACATTATATTTTCATACACACTCAGATCCAAAAAAGCAGGTTCTTCCTCCACATAACCTAGAGGTTTTTTAGTTTTAACACTTACATACCCACTATCGGGAGAGAGAAGACCGACCATTATTTTTATTAAGGTACTTTTACCTGCCCCATTTGGGCCTACTAGACCCACAGTGGAACCTTTCTCTATAGAAAAGGATACTCCATTTAATGCCTTCACAGGATGCATCAATTTATTGTAAGTCTTATGTAAATTACTCACCTTTGCTATGAACATATTCTCCCACCCAGTACTTTCCGTAAGGTGTTATAAGAATAACATACACACATGGCACTTCAATGTTCTCTTTTTCCAAATCAATAGAGAAGCTCCTTCCCGAGTAATTAAACTCCATGTATTTTGTGTAATGCACTGTAAAATTCGAATATGTGAGTTTGATTTTCCCATGGAAATCAAGTGGTTCCGTAGAATTAATTATTAGATGTGAGCCCTCCATCTTTGCATATATCCCTTTGAGATAGAAAATTGAATTCTCATTAATTATGAATCTTGGCTCTATGTGTCCATATGGAATTGCATAGGATTTTATATAAACAAAATAGTAGCCCTCAAGAGCATTATAATATGTATTATATTCCGGAAATGTGCAATTCCATATAAATTTGAAAATTTCCTTTTTATTATTAATTACAAAGGGAACATGCCCAGACTGTTGTGAGACTGTTCCCAGAACTATTTTTTCCTGCAGTGTTTTATTCCTCAGCACCTGGTCTGGAGAGATGCCATCGGGAATTCGATATATTCCTATTCCTCCCGAATAAGTATTCTGGTTGCTGAGTTCAAACGGATATTTTGTGATGCCAATTTTTATATAAATTGTAACATTTTCGCCCATATTCACCTCTTTTTTGTCCACGGAGAGATAGATGGGCACTATATGTTCTATATGAGAAAGCTCATTGTAGACATATATTCCCACACCAATCCCAGCCAATATACCTGCTACAATTATTGTAAATATTCTCTTGTTTGAGGATTTCATAGTAATCACCATTTAATAAAAAAGAAATTTAAAGTTTTATACTGGTACTTCATCGCCTCCAAAGCCAACTGTAAAGGATACTCTGATTGTGCTATCTGGATCCAACCATTTCCACTGGTGATATCTTCCCTCTGTATATATCTGGATATTTTGCAATCCAAAACTTGAGTAAGGAACACTTACAGCTGTTGTGTAGGTTCTGGCCACCTCATAGTCTCCTGTAATATCACCAACAACCTTAAATTCTTCATTTGTCATCCTCAGAGGTTTGAGCGTGTAATGGTAGACTGGAACAGTCCAGGAAACATAGGTTTGTACATCTAAATGTGCCTCTGCACCTGCCACCTGTATAGACTCACCACCACTTATGGCAAATCCATAGGTTTTCGTACCTCCATATTCCTCTTTTATAATGGACTCTGGAAGATACTCCATTATTGTACCCTGAGAATTTCCACTTCTAGGATTATACATCCTTAGGGTAACAGTATGATGTTCATAGTTTCCGTCTTTCACCCCCCACTCATCCTTATCTGCAGGAGACTGATATACCTTCATTATATACAGAACTGCGGCATTGTAGGGAGACATTGGATAATCTGGATCCAGATATATGTTAACTACCACTTTAAGCGTATTTCTATAGTGATCTGATCTTTGTTTGATTTCGTAACATATGAACTGGGCATTTCCATGAGTCTCCGCAAAACCGCTTGCATTCACTGTGGGAGAGAATGACAGCAGCAGTAGAGACATTGCTACCACAAAGCCAAGTAGGTTTATAATCTCTAAACCTTTTTTCATAGATATAGGATATATCCATGAAATATATAAATCTTACTATCAATGAAGTATAGGGATTTATGAAAGGAAATGAAATATGATAGAAATTAAAATTAGACAATAGAAAGATAAATATAATAAAAAATATACTCAGGATGATATAAATTGAATCAAATGCCTTAAATAGAAGCTCGCAATATTAAAAATATGGAGTATGCAGCTATAGCTGAGACCTATCAGCTAATAGAGGGCACAACAAAAAGGCTGGAAATGACAGATTATCTTGTGGAATTATTCAAAAAGACACCTCCAGATGTGATAGATAAGGTGATCTATCTTACCCAGGGAAAGTTATATCCTGATTATCTGGGCATTGAGCTGGGCATTGCGGAAAAACTTGCCATACGAGCACTTGCCAAAACCACAGGATTGAAGGAGAAAACTATAAATGAAATGCTTAAAAAAAGCGGAGATCTTGGAAGTGTTGCTGAGGAGGCTATAAAAAAGAAGAAGCAGATGACCCTTTTCTCATTTCAGGAGGAGAAGAAGCTCACAGTGGAGAAAGTTTACGAGAATTTTGATAAAATAGCCAGAGCTGAAGGCGAAGGCTCACAGGAAAAGAAGATTCAGTATCTCGCAGAGCTTTTAAATCTCTCTTCCCCTCTAGAGGCAAAGTATATAATAAGGACTGTGGAGGGTAAACTTCGCCTGGGAATTGCAGACATGACAATTCTTGATGCTCTATCTGTGGCATTTGGTGGTACAAAGGAGCTTCGTAGCTTTGTGGAGAGGGCATATAATATACATCCCGACCTTGGATATATAGCCAGAAAACTGGCAGAGGAGGGGATAGAGGGGGTTAAAAAAATAAAAATTCAGCTGGGTATACCAATACGCGCAATGCTTGCAGAGCGTCTTCCTTCCCTAGAGGAGATCCTCGCAAAGATGGGTGGGCGTGCTGCCTTCGAGTATAAGTACGATGGGATGCGCATCCAAGCTCATGTGGGTGAGGAGAGAATATGGCTATACTCAAGAAGGCTGGAGAATCTCACCTCTCAGTTTCCTGATGTTGTTAATGCAATCAAGGAGGCATTTAAGGGCAGGGAGGGAATATTCGATGGCGAAGCTGTGCCTGTGGATGTGAATAC
>JAGGTO010000047.1 GCA_021163705.1 Thermoplasmata archaeon
AAAGATTGAGCAAGTGTCGGATGTGACTAGAAGTCGAACAGAAGGTGCAATATAAAGAGGGACACCCATTATATCCACTTCTCCTGCTCTATTTCAATAAGAGCGTGGAATACAGGGTGATATGGAGATATGAAGGCATAGCGACGAATTATTTTGAGGTTATAGACAATGGCACGGGATACACCAGGCCGCCATTTAAAGAGGGGCATGAGAGGAGGGTTATCTACAACGGTACAGTTCACGGCACTGTGGAATTTGAAGATGAGCAGGACATAGTGAAGGCGTGGAAGAATGATGAATTGCTATTTGGGTTGAACTGGGAGAAGGAGAAGTTTAGATTCAAAAAATTAATAATCTGTGGAGAAGATGATGTGAGTATGGAAGTGGTAGAAGAGCGTGGCAGATTGCTGCGGTCTGGAGATGGAGAATATATGGTGGTGGGGTATACACCACCTGCACCTGACCAGGGTGGTGGAGGTAGCAGTGATGATAGTGATGGTGATGGATTGACGGATTCTCAGGAGGAAGCTGGGTGGTATATATGGGTGTGTACATCTGACGATAATTGGCATCATGTGAGGGTGTATTCGGATCCTCATAATCCAGATACCGATGGTGATTATGTAAGTGATGAAACAGAATATGACCATGGCACAAATCCTCAGGAGGGAGATACGGATAATGATGCTCTGAGCGATAGGCAGGAAATCTATTATTATGGCACCTGTGCTTATAACTGGGATTCGGATGAGGACAGAATGTCAGATAAAGAAGAGGTGGATATATATCACACCGATCCTTTGGTGAGAAATGATAGGTATGCTGTGCTTATTGCAAGGTATACAAGCTATGATGCATCCAGTGGGTACGATGAATTTTGGAATGACTTGAAAATAATGTATGACATTCTTATTGATAGGGGATATATTGATGACGGAAGCGTTGGATTTGATGCATCTACAGACCATATCGCCGTGTTGTATGGTGACGGCCATGATATGAAGGAAGGAAAATACGGAACACCCTCTTGGGTTACCATCACAGATTATTCAGCTACTAAAACAAATCTAAAAAAAGTATTCACTTCCCTTGGAAATGTTATGGATGAAAATGATATTCTTACAGTATGGACATTCGACCATGGAGCATGGGATTCTAGAAGTCATGCATATTTATGTGTGCAAGATGGAGAAATAAGGGATGATGATTTTGCGGTGAATTATGTGGGAAAAGTTCATCATTATTATAGAAGATATATTATAATGGCCCAGTGTCATAGTGGAGGTTTCATAGATGATTTGCATAATTCTAAAACTATAATTATGACTTCTTGTAAGCTTCAAGAAGATGCATATCGATGCGATGATAGGGACACCAGTGGTCACTGGAAAAATGAAAATGAAGGCGGAAATTATCATCATAGTGAATTTTTATTTTATATGGAGAGTGCTCTCAGAGGTAGAGATCCATTAGGTGAAAGTGTAAATGCGGATAGTGATGGAAATGGGTATATATCTTTAGTTGAAGCGTTTAATTATGCATATACACATGATAGTTGGAGAGTTTTAAACGGATTTGAACATCCCCAGTGGAGTGATGATGGCAACATTGGAGGGTGTGCATATTTATGAGCCTGAAACTCTGTGTATTTATCAGTCTGTTCCTGCTAATATTACCATGCGTCCTTGCAGTTGGTGGTGAAGATGCAAAAAATGAGGAGATACCGAAATTGGTAATCAATGAGGTGTTTTACTCATCGGAGAATAGAGCTCTGTGGTGGGTGGAGATATACAATCCGGAGGCCAAGAGTTGGAATATCGCCGGTTTCGAAATATGGTTTTCCAGCATTTACGGTCCACAGGTCATCGAAACTGGTGAGATTAAGGCACATGAATACATAGTTCTGTGCACTTCAAAGGAAAATTTCACAGAGTACTGGGGAAATGTATCTGCGAGAATTTTCGAGATAAATTTTGGTGATAGAAACGATGGAATCACCATATCCACGATAACTTCTGAGGGAGGGAATGAAAAGGTAATTGACTTCGTGTATGAGAAGGAAGGTAAGCTCCCATCGCTTGCGGAGGGGCATTCCTGGGCGAGATATAAAGGAGAATACGGCGTGGATAATTTAACCAGGAATTTCTATGATGAGCCCGAGCCCACGCCGGGTTATGAGAATCACAGGGCGAAGAATGCTGGGTGGCGGGATAATATGTCCTATTTGCTTATTGGAATTACCCTCGCGGGAATTACTGCTGTGACAGCAGTGACTGCATACCTATGGAAAAAGAGGTGAAGAGAATGGGTGTAGAGAAAAGGAGGAGAATAATTTAAATTGATGGATGGCATATAGGCCTAAGATGAATTTCAATCATCGAATATTACTTGCCATACTGATAATGTGGCTTTCGGTATCTCTGGGTGCTGTGATTCCCACCATTGAAATTGAGAGCAATCCCATAGTTCATATATCTCCCCGAACAGAGATTGCACCTGTGCAAACTTCGGGAGGCATGGGGACAGGATACATCTATGTTTTGGAAGCTCTTCTATGGGGAATGATTACGCTGGCAGTGGTGGGAGTACTTATTTATCGAAGATTTATCTTACAGGAGGCCCTATCAGCTGTGGTCTCCCTGTTTCTGGGATTTCTCATGGTGGGTATCCTATTATTTCTGAGTAATAGATTCGAGCTGGGTATAGCACCTGAAGGTCTGGGTGGTGGTGGACACACCACTCATCTGATATCCTCTGGAAACAATACTTATCTCTTTGTTTTGTTCTCTGTGGTGCTAATCATCACCGTTATAATTTTCATAGTGAAGAACTATAGAATTGAAAAACCAAAGGAGGAGATAACTCGAAGGGAGATTAGGGAGTATTTTGAGGAGGCAATTTATCAGGTTAAGATAGGGAAAGATGTGAGAGGGGCAATACTATCGGCGTATTTGGAGATGGAGAAACTGATGAAGGCTCATGGGGTGGAGGATAAGAAGTACTATACTCCTAGAGAATTCAAGGAATTTGCAATACAGCAATTAAACATAAGGGAAGAGCCTGTGGAGAGATTAACAAATCTCTTTGAATTAGCAAGGTACAGCAGACATGAGATGAATGAAGAGCATAGAAAAGAGGCTTTGAATGCGCTGGAGGAGATAAGAAATGATATTGAAAAATGATATTTTCATCTACTTTGTGATACTCATATCCCTGATCTTCACGGCCTTTTTCTCTATTCAGCTATACATTTTTCTTGCCCTAATTTTTTCTTTGCTCTATCTCCCCGTTATGCTATCCCTGAGGTATTACAAGCCACTTAAAAAAAGGAGGGAGGAGGAGAAAATTGCCGTAGGAGAGGATATTGCTCATTTCAGGAAGGTTGTTGAGGGAGCTCTTGAAGGCAAATCTGTCGCACAGAGAGATGTGGAGCTTCGTCTCCTAAACTCATTTGTTGTAGCGTTAAGTATAAGGTATGATCTTCCAGAAAATATAATAAGAAGAAATCTTGATAATGTTAATTTTTTAAGGAAATATGTGGGGGAGAGAGCTGAGGTAATTGCCAGAATGTACGAAAGAAGGCATGAGCTAAAGCTCTCGCTGCCCAGGGAGAAATTTTTAAGAGAAATTGGAGAGATTATGGAGGCGATGAAATGAACAAGATGGAAAAAATAATAGAAGAGGTAAAGAAGGTAATAGTGGGAAAAGAAGAGGTTTTAAAACAGGTGCTATACTCCATTCTAGCAGGTGGACACATACTTTTTGAGGACAATCCAGGGTTGGCAAAGACATTGATAGTGAGATCCTTTGCTCAGGTTCTTGGATGCGATTTTAAAAGGGTGCAGTTCACACCCGATCTTCTTCCTGCGGATATTACAGGAGCCTATATTTTTGACAGGAAAAGCGGGGAGTTCAAATTCATGAAAGGCCCAATTTTCACAAATATTCTCTTGGCTGATGAGATAAATAGAAGTCCTCCCAAGACACAGGCAGCGCTTTTAGAGGCGATGCAAGAGAAGCAGGTTACAGTGGAAGGGGAAACCTATAAACTTGAGGAGCCCTTTGTGGTAATTGCCACACAGAATCCAATAGAATATGAGGGAACATATCCGTTGCCTGAAGCGCAACTGGATAGATTTCTAGTAAAGCTACATATCGGATATCCAGGTAAAGAGGATGAGATTGAGATCTTGAAGAGAAGAATTATGTGGAGGAGAGACGAGATACCTCTCAACAGAGTAGCAACAAAAGAGGATATTCTTGAGCTTAGAAAGAAGGTTGAGGATGTATTTGTGGAGGATGACATCCTAGATTACATTGTAAGGATTGTCAGAGCCACCCGCACTCATTCTCAAGTGGAGGTAGGTGCAAGTCCGAGAGGTAGCATTGCTCTTCTTAAGCTTTCAAGAGCTAGGGCACTTGTCTATGGAAGGGATTATGTTGTACCGGATGATGTGAAATTAACCGCAAGAATTGCACTTGTGCATAGAATCATTCTCAAGCCGGAGCCATGGATAAGGGGTGTGAGACCTGAAGATATAGTGGAGGATATATTGAAAAAATTGCCTGTACCCAAGGTGTAATTATGCGCACCTTACAGTACTATGCATTCATCGTCTACTTCGCACTCTTAATATTCCTGAGCTTTGTATTTATATCCCCCTTACCCATATTTCTTTCCCTTCCATTTCTCTGGCTCATTGTATTTTCAGAATTCAGAGTGGGTAGGAAGATTGACGCAGATAGGGAGTATGAAGAGAAGAGATATATGGAGGGCAATGTTACCAATTTTAAGTATGAGATCCAAGGAAAGGGCTACTACATTATTCGTGATTCTCTCAACGAACTTAGGGGCTACTGTCATGATCGCTGTGTAATCAATAAAAAAACTGTGCTATCGCAATTTGGAAAGATCTCATTCAAATATATGGAGATATACTTTGAAGATTTTCTCGGGATGATTGCCGATTACAAAAAGAAGAAGGATTCAGGTGAGCTGAGAGTATATCCAAGGATAGAATACATGAGAAAGTTGAGAATAAAACCCAGAAAAACTAGAAATCTGCTGGGTGATTATCCATCCCGGCGAAAGGGAAGAGGGCTTGAGTTTACGGATATAAGAGAATATGTACCTGGAGATGAAATGCGCAGAGTGAACTGGAAAGCAAGTGCAAGAAGAAATGAGTTAATAGTTAATGAGTATGAGAGTGAGAGAACAGGAGATACGGTAATACTTTTGGATGTTCGTCGATTTTACAAGGGAGAAGAAGAGTATGAGAAGCTTCTCAAAGCTTCTGTAAGAGCTGCAGCCACCATAGCCACTTACCTCTCACGCACCCGAAGTCGTGTTGGCATAGTACTTCTTGGAGAAAGTGTGGACTGGATATATCCGACATATGGGAAGAGAGCTATGTATCTTATCCTTGACCGTCTTTTATATGTTAGAAGCAGGGAAATAAGCCATCTCTCCTTTGATTATGGCAAGTTCATTGTCTCTCGATTTTTCCCACCAAATTCCTTTGTTATCCTCATATCTCCTCTTCTCTCCTGGGATATAGATGATGCAATTGTTGAATTACTGGCAAAGAATTATGATATTCTGGTTATATCCCCCACACTGGTTGGAGAAAAGAAGGATCTTGCATCTCAAATTTTGAGAATGGAAAGGGAGGTCAGACTTAGAAGATTGAGGGTCTATGCAAGAGTTGTGGACTGGGATATAAGTTATCCTCTCACTTCCGTTTTGAGGGTGATTAGATGAAGAGATACGCCTGGATACCCCTGGGCATATATCTTGCAAGTTTGCCATTCTTTGCAATTGAGAGTCTGAGGATTTTTCTTCTCACCCTTATGAGTGTTGGAATTACCCTTGGTATCATCATTCTCTACCTGATAATTCAGGATGAGCTTCTGTTTTACATCTATAATTTTGCAGCGATAGTATCTCTCATAGTATCCCTGGAAAATTTTAATCCATACTCGCTTTTTACCCTGCTAATAGGCTATTCATTGCTCTTGCTTTTACTTCTCCACATATATCTCTATCGCTTTACTCAAAAATTCGGTGTGATAAGACGAGATACTCTTATATATGTTATTCTCTCAATTCCTCTCTCCTATGCCAGTGTCTATTTATTTCTTTCCATGTCGGTGGGTTATGGGTTCTGGGGAGCAGCACTTCTCCTCTCTCTTATCCTCGTTCTCCTATACTTCCTAATCAGGTCTAAATCGGAGAAGAGCAGCAATGCCCCCTAGTTTTTGAAGTATTTTTCCAGCCTCATGGGATGTGCTTATTATATGTACCTCCGCTCCCGTACTCTTAGCTAGCTCCAGTAAATTTTGATATAGCTTGAACTCCCTGTCGCTTACCAGTAACTTTTCCACAGCTCCCATATTCAGATACTTTTCCACTTCCTCAGCCCCATAGGCGTATAGCCCCTCTCTTTTTATCTCCTGAAGAAGCTCGTCCACCATTTTCTCCTCTTTTGCTACTCTATGCTCCTGCAGAAGCTTATCTAGAACTCCAGATTTGAGAATCTCATATATTCCACGCATATCTCCATGAGATGCCTGAGCTACCACATAGTTCTTCAGATTTTCTTTGGAAAATTTCAGAAAATTTTCCTTATAGAATCCTGGGCCAAGAATAACTAAAGGATATGATGGATCCCATACTTCCATTAGGGTGCTAAGAACCTCACCAAAAAACTCCTCATCCTCATCACCTCTCTTTCTCACATTTGCCAGCTCTTGAATGCCATAGCTTCTCAAAACAGCTATTGTGGCAGCACCATATTCAATTGCCAGAAAATATATCACGGGTTTTTCAGAGTTAGCAACTGCCTCTTTCAAGAGCTTTATTTCCTCCTCCCTCCATTCTTTCATTATGGAAATTTCATCTCCCAAACCAACATTTATGGATTGATGCGTTCCAATATAATCTTCTGGTCCATGGACAATTATCCCCTGAATTCTAAGTCTATCCGAATAATCTTGAAACTCAAGTTTTTTGACTTCTATACCAACCCTAATTTTCTTTCTCTCAACCTTCTTTGCCCTTTTCATCTCAGCACTTTGAGTATCCTTTCTGAAGACAAAGCCAAATACCGTATCGCCAGGAGAGATTATATTACTAAGATACCAAAGGTCATCTATATTATCCACCTTTATGGAGATCTCTCCCTTCTCCTTCTCCTCAATCTTCATCTTCTTCCCCCATAAGCTCCCTTATCTTTCTCTCAATCCTCTCCGTATGAGATCCATACCAGTAAATTCTTCCACACTTGGGGCACATGTAAAATTCATCCTGATGCTCATATACATACTCAGGAACTTTATCTTTTATTTCCCTCTTATCCACTTTCACAAGAGGCACATTGCATATGGAGCACCGCGATAATAAAGAATCCGTATTAAGATGAAATCTATTTATCACAAATTTCAGCTGCTCCTCATAATTCTCACTTTTTATATATATCCCTCCAGATCTTTTTGCAAGCTCCTTATCTCTTGTTAGAAGAATTCTTCCCTCTTTCCGGGCTATTTCCATAATCTCATCATCACTCATCCTTCCTGTTGGATAATATGTATCGTATCCCATGAAACGGAGATATTTTGCCAGCTTCCCCAGCATATGGTCCACTACGAACTTCACAACCCTCATAATTGCAACACTGAATTTAATATTTTAGCTGCATTTTTATCTAAACTTTTCCATTTCTGAGTATGTAGATTAATTTCTCTCTGTAATTTCTATCTTTCACAACCTCTCTTAATTTTCTTATTGTATTTTCAACAGGATATGGCACTCTCTTAAGCTCTAATTTACCATTCTCATATATGGCATACGATGCACGGGGATCTCCATCTCTGGGCTGTCCCACACTGCCAGGATTCAAATACATCAAACTTTCATACTGTCCAATCAGAGGATAATGAGTGTGTCCAAATAGTAAATAATCTGCATGAATTATTCCACCTATTTCATTACGCATGCACTCTGGCATAAAATCAAACATATAACCATACAAGGGATCTGCAGGACATCCATGCACAAAATAGAACTCACGATAATCGATATGCAACTCCTTCTTCAGAGGCAGAGATTTTAGAAATTTTAAATCTTCCTGAGTAAGAAATCTTTGAGTTATATTTTCTCTAGTATATACACTCACATCGTGGGTTCTCTCCCCGCATCCGCAATCCACTCCAAAGGCATTTGCGTAATCATGATTTCCCATAATCCAAATCTCGGGTTTCAGCTCCCTCAGTATATCAAGCACTATGTGGGGCTCTGGTCCGTAGTCCGTTAAATCTCCCAGGAACCAGATAGCATCATATTTCTCCCTATTCAACACCGTTCTCAGGGCATCTGCATTACCATGAATATCCGAAATTATGAGGATTCTCATTTGAATCACCTTTTAGATTTCTTTATTCTTCTGAAGCGCCATCTCCATCCTGCCCCTGAAAGGCGAGCTGGAGATCCAATTGCCTGCTCGTACATAAAAGCGCAAAATCCACCAAAATTTATTAAACTTACTCACACCATATCATCCGACGAATGTTTTATATATTGAGTTTACTTACTCTAAAGTATGATACTCCTGGGTAAGTTTATTGACCGGAACAATGAAATTGATTACCTCCGAAACAAATATGGTGGCGAAAAAGCGGAGCTAATAGTGATTTATGGGAGGAGAAGAATTGGTAAAACATATATTTTACAGAGATTTTTGCAGGAGGTTGGAGGACTATATCTACTTGCAGAGGAGAGTGAAAATGTAATCCTTGATTTTTCGGAGAGATTGGCAGAGTTCTTCAATGATTCTTTTCTTATTGAGAACCCAATACGCACCTGGCGCGCTTTTTTCACATACCTCGGAGAGAGAGCAAAGAATGAAAGGGTAGTGGTCGTGATTGATGAAGTTCAGTATATCGTGAAGATACACAAGAATTTCCTATCGGTTCTGCAGAAATACTGGGACACTCAACTGGCAAATGGAAAAATTATGCTTATTCTCTGCGGCTCACTTGTTTCCTTTATGGAAGGAATAATGTCCTATTCCTCACCTATATACGGCAGAAGAACCGGCGGTTGGGAAGTGAAGGAGATGCATTACTACGACTGTGCGAAGTTTCATAATTTACAGAGGGAACGGGTAATTGAAATCTACTCCGTGTTTGGAGGTGTGCCGCAGTATTGGAGCGATTACAACCCCGAGAAGGGGTTCTGGGAAAATTTAAGGGATTTAATTATTCAAAAAGGCGCAAAGTATCACGATGAACCGAGATACCTCCTCAAAATGGAGTTGAGAGATATAGCGAGATACTTCTCTATTCTACGCGCGATAGCATCGGGTTATACAACATTCGGTAAGATAGCGGATAAGAGTGGGATAGATACAAACTCTCTCGGAAAGTATCTATCGGTGCTTGAGAATCTGAATTATGTGGAGGTGGAGTATTCTATTGGAAGCAGAAGAGGAGGGATTTACAGGATAAAGGATAATCTATTCAACTTCTGGTTCAGATTCATTTACCCTCATCGCTCCGAAATTGAAATGAATATTGATATTGTTCCACGAATAAAGAGAGATTTCAATCTGTATGTGGGAGAGAGATTTGAGGGCATCGCAAAGGAGTTCCTTATAAAGATGAATGCGGAGGGAAAACTCCCGGATATATATACGGAATTCGGCAGATGGTGGCACAAAGGAGAGGAAATAGATATCGTGGCGGTGGGAGAAAAATCATTACTGATAGCTGAGGTGAAGTGGAAAGATATGGAAGAGCAGGATATAAAGAGAATCATTGCCAAATTAGAGAAAAAAAGATTGAATTTACCCATTCAGAGAGAAACAACATATTATTGCGTAATTGCCAGGAAAATAAAGAACAAAAAATTAGATGAAAACATATTGCTCTATGACTTGTCTGATTTGCTTTAAATTAAAAATTTTGCAAGATTTTCTCAGAACTCCGCGTGGATTTCCATAAACGGAGAACCATATTTTATTGGCTCTACATCGGAGGGGTTATACCGCAAACTCAATAAACATACCGTAATAATGATTATTATGGTAATGTTTATTAACAGGAAGCATGAGATGAAAACTCTTGAGGAAATAGCCAGATCGGAGAGGGCGTAGCTTGTGCTCGTGTACCGCAGGAGAAGAGTCGGAAAGAGCACATTGCTCATAGAATTTGCCTGGAACTGGAAGATATCCAAAGAATGATCGCCTTTAAATGAAAACATTTTCCAGCTTCCTCTTCATCACTCACCGTACTTTGCTATGGCACTCCACTCGCACCTATTTTGGCTCTTTCTCCTCTTCTTCGATAAGCTTCATTATGTGCCACACTATATTCATTCCTGCAATCATCTCAGGATATAGGACTTCATCTGCAATCTCTTCCAGCATTTTTCTCTCTTTCTCATGATGAACTCTTGCTATTA
>JAGGTO010000046.1 GCA_021163705.1 Thermoplasmata archaeon
GGAATTTACGCACTTCTTCTATTTTTGGAGGAGATAAAACTCAGAGTGGGTGCCCTTGGAGAGATAAGCTTTCCTCGAGGCTATTATGTCTATATAGGCACCGCTCAGAGAAATTTAAGAAAAAGAATAGAAAGGCATTTCAAAAAGGAGAAAAGAAAAAGATGGCATATAGATTATATCACCCCCTATGCAGAGATCTTAGATGTGGTTGCGGTACCTCTGTCAAGGGAATGGGAAGAGAAAACTGCCAGATATTTAGAAAAAAGATATCCCTATATCAGGAATTTTGGCTCCAGTGATACATCAGCTCTCTCACATTTTTTTTACTCTTCCTCCCCTACAATATGGAATGATGTTAAGGATTTTTTAAATCTCCATTTGAAATAGAATCCGCCTAATTTAA
This sequence comes from Thermoplasmata archaeon, assembly GCA_021163705.1. Taxonomy (GTDB): domain Archaea; phylum Thermoplasmatota; class Thermoplasmata; order Thermoplasmatales; family Aciduliprofundaceae; genus S014-41. Next base: position 404 of record JAGGTO010000046.1, read on the forward strand.
ATACCACCACATATTTTCCATTCTTATGGAAATTGAGCTTGGAGAGCTTGATGAAAGAAAAAGATTTGAAATAAAGCTCCAGATAGTGCTATATGAAACAGCTGAAAAGGTGAAGCAACGAGAGAGGGTTGAGGAGTTTGAAGAATATCAGAAGGAGAGGGTTGCCAAGATCAAAGAGATTCTTGGCTATGAGGGAAAAACGCTGAGAATATTTGAGAATGGTCAGTTAATTTTTGAGGTGAAGGAATGATTGTTTTTGATAATCATCTTCATCTCCAGTTTCACGGTGAGAATGTAAATGCTGTGAGAAGATTTGAAAAATTTGGAGGCACACATATTAACCTCTGCAATGTTCCCAATTACTCCTATTCCCTGGATGAGAATTATTATCGAAGAATATATGATGATACTCTTAAACTTGCCGAAATGGTTAGAAGGGAAACCAATGTGAAGGTACTTGTCACAATAGGGCCGTATCCTGTGGACATGCTCGAACTTCTTAAAAGGGGTATGAGCTTGGAAGAGGCCAGGACATTTTTAATTAGGGGGCTTGAAATCGCAGCTGAATACATTTCAAATGGTTTTGCTCATGCTATTGGAGAAATAGGAAGGCCACATTTTGAAGTTAGCAGGGAAATATGGGAGGCAAGCAATGAAGTAATTGTTGAGGGGATGAAAATTGCAAAGAGTTTGGGTGTGCCTGTGGTGCTTCATACTGAGAGTGCAACTGAAAGCACATGGAAGGACCTGGCGAATTTTGCAAATAAGGCAGGAATATCAAAAGAGATGGTTATAAAGCACTATTCCCCTCCTTTGGTGGATTCTCGCAACCATGGGATATTTCCCTCTATAATTGCATCCAGAAAGAATGTTCGCACTGCCTTAAATCAGGGAACAAGATTTCTCCTGGAGACAGATTTTATGGATGAGCCCTCGCGCAAAAATGCCGTTTTGCCTATAGAATCCGTGCCTAAGAGGGCAAGGTGGATTGTTCAGGAATATGGAGAGGATGTATGGTGCAAGATAATGGAGAATGCAAGAAGAATCTATGGGATAGAGTAACGGCATCTTTTTATATGGCTTCTCACTTCCGACTACATGGAGTACATGGATGAGGAATACTGCAAATTGCTAGAAGAATATGTGAACGAGCTTCTCATGGCACTGATAGTGGATATGATGAAGCACGGGATCTTCGAGGAGAAAAGTGATGATATTGTGGTTAAAAAGAGATTTATAGAAGAAGTAAAAGAACTCCTTGATAGGATGAATGAAGGAGATAAATATGATAAGATTTCCAGGGCTGTGTATAGGAATCTTGCATCTTACTATGCAGAAAATATGTATGAGGAAGAGATGGTTGCAAGGGCAAATATACTTCTCAATTATGTTGGTGATGAGCTCGAGAAATACCTGGTTGAAAAACTTTAAAATAAGAGTTCCTATTATGCGGATAAAAAGGTGATGAGCCATGGCAACTTTCAAGGTGGTGATTAACGATACACAAACGGGAAAATCGTATCAGAAGGAGGTTACTGGTACCAAGGCAAATTCTCTAATTGGAAAGAGAATAGGGCAGGAAATTGATGGAGTGTTTGTAGATTTGCCAGGTTACAAACTTGTAATAACCGGTGGCACTGATAAAGACGGTTTTCCGATGAGACCAAATCTTCAGGGAGCACGAAGAAAAAAGCTACTTCTCAAAGGAGGCATTGGATTCCATCCAAAGAGAAAGGGTATGAGGAAAAAGAAGATGGTTCGTGGAAATACCATCTCTGCGGACATTGTGCAGATAAATATGAAAATTGTGCAGTATGGCCCAAAGCCCATTGAGGAGGCCATAAAGGAAGGTGAAGCATGAGCATGCCAAAGCAGCCAGAGGTAAACATCGGTATGGTTGGGCATGTTGATCATGGAAAGACCACATTAACTAAGGCAATTACAGGTAAATGGACCGATACCCATAGCGAAGAGATGAGGAGGGGTATAACGATAAAATTGGGATATGCCGATGCCGCATTTTATAAATGCAAAGATGTTGATGAGCCCATGTGTTATGTTTCTAACAAATCCAAATGTCCCGATGGTGCAGATTTATTGAGGGTAGTATCATTTGTGGATGCCCCCGGTCACGAGACACTTATGGCCACCATGCTTAGTGGCGCGGCCATAATGAATGGGGCATTGCTTGTTATAGCGGCAAATCAGAAATGTCCACAGCCGCAGACAAAGGAGCATCTGATGGCTCTTGATATTGTAGGTGTTAAGAATATTGTAGTTGTGCAGAACAAAATAGATCTTGTGGATGATGAAAGAGCCAAGGAGAATTATAATGAGATTGTGGAATTTGTGAAGGGTACCGTGGCTGAAGGTGCACCCATAATCCCTGTAAGTGCCCATCATGATGCAAATATAGATGTTTTAATAGAGGCCATTGAGAAGCACATACCAACGCCCAAGTTTGATCCGAGTAAGCCGCCAAGATTGTATATAGCAAGGAGCTTTGATGTGAACAAGCCAGGCACAAGACCGAAGGATCTTGTGGGGGGAGTTATTGGAGGCTCGCTCATTCAGGGAAAATTCAAGGTGGGTGATGAAATAGAGATTCTGCCCGGATTTTATATTCCCCAGGGCAATAAGATAGGGTGGGAGCCCATTTACACCACGATTTCTTCCCTCATGGCGGGCGGCAGATACTGGAATGAAATAAGGCCCGGAGGTCTTGTGGGAATAGGCACAAAATTAGATCCCTCCATAACGAAGAATGATGGACTCATAGGTCGAATGGCAGGCAAGCCGGGCACACTTCCTCCGGTTTTGGAAGAGCTGACTCTTGACACTTATCTCCTTGAGAGAGTTGTGGGCTCTCGAGAGGAGCGGGAAGTGGAAAAGATAAGAAGTCGCGAGGTTCTGATGCTCAATGTGGGCACTCTTGCCACCATAGGAATGGTTATGAGTGCAAGAGATAATGTTGTGGATATAAAATTAAAATATCCTGTGGTGGCAGAAAAGGGGCAAAGAGTTGCCATTGGAAGAAAGATAATGAACAGATGGCGTCTCATAGGCTATGGGATAATAAAGTAAATCAAAGGGATTCGAGTTTCATCTGATGCTTCTCCTTATTCACATAACCCTTGAGATTGTAAGCTTCCACTACCAAGTCCCATAGAATCTGGAGATATTCCTCTTCATAACTCTGTGTGGGCTGATATGCCGAATTATTCTTGGGAATATTCATGCCCTCTTGAAGGAGCTGCTGAAGAGCCTTCTTTCTTTCTTCCCCATATACCTTCTCTTTGTAATATGGCATGCCCACCCCACATTTTTCAAGCTCTCTCATAAATATAGGTCTTTTGAATAGCTTGTAAAGAGTATAGAGGGTGATATCAGATGCTCTTTCTTCACTTATCATCCTTGCCTTCTCCCCTATAATCTCATAGATGCTTCTCTTTTTGCTCTGCTGCACACTGAATACCCTGGCCGGCTTTATTACTCTCTCTCTCAGTATACCCATATCCGCAAGAGCCTGCAAATATCCTGTGAGTATAAGCCGATGCTTTTTTATTCCAACTTTTTCAAGTTCTTTGGAAAGATCATTGATAGATCTCCCATCCTTGCCCAACAGTTCGATTATTATGTCCTTAAGGGGTTTACCCAGCATGCCCTTCTCCATGAAAATCCGAGAAAGTAATTCTCATCGCTCTATAAATAGATTTTGTTATTTTATTCCCATCAAAAAATTTTAATCCATTATATTTTCATTTCTTCAGTCATCGGGGGGAATGAAACGAGTTTCGTAAAAAATAAATAAATAGCAATCAATATCTCGACATGCACGAGAGGATCAGAGAGATAATTTTGAAGAACAGAGATAGGGACGCAAAGCTTCTTGCCATTCTACATGACATTCAGGATGAATTTGGATATATTCCACAGAAGGCCATCGAGTTCATCTCTCAGGAGCTTAAGATTCCAGAGGGAGAAATTTATGATACCATATCCTTCTACTCATTTTTCACATTCAAACCTGCAAAACACATCATAAGGATATGCAATGGAATAGTGTGTAATATGAAGGGCTCAGGAGAGATAATCAAAGCCATAGAGGAGAAATATGGGATTGGCAATGGAGAAACCACCTCGGATGGTTTGTTTACTCTTCAAATTGTGGAATGTATAGGGAGGTGTGAATCTCCACCGGCCATGCTTGTGGATGATGAGGTCTATGGGAATCTCACCCCTGAAAAAGCTCTTGAAATTCTCAGGAGGTATGAAAAATGAAGCTTCTAAAAGAAGCTAGGAATTTAGATTCATATCTTTCACAGGGAGGATTTAATGCCCTTGAGTCATCTCTAAAAAAAGCTCAAGTAAAAATTATTGAGGAGATAGAAAATTCTGGGCTTGTGGGAAGGGGAGGTGCGGCTTTTCCCACCGGGCTGAAGATGAAGTATGTGGCCATGAACTCTCAAACTCCAAAATTCATTGTGGCCAATGCCGATGAAGGAGAGCCGGGAACATTTAAAGATCGTGTGCTTATGGAGAAAAACCCATATCGGATACTCGAAGGGATGATAATTTCTGCATATGCTATCGGGGCAAAAAAAGGATTTGTGTACATAAGGCAAGAATACAGAAAGATAGCACATAAATTGGGTGAAATTATAAAAGAGCTTCGCCAGGAGGGGTATCTAGGTAGAAATATTATGGGTTCAAAATTCTCCTTTGATATTGAGATTGTGATAGGAGCCGGAGCCTATATATGTGGAGAAGAGACCGCGTTGCTTGAAAGCATTGGAGGTAAGAGAGGTTTTCCAAGGATCAAACCACCTTATCCGGCACAGCATGGTCTGTGGGGTAAGCCCACACTGGTAAACAATGTGGAAACGCTTGCAAATATACCTCTTATAATCAACATGGGAGGAGAGAATTATCGCACCCAGGGTACGGAACTATGCCCAGGACCCAAGCTATTTAGTGTGAGTGGATTTGTTAAAAAACCGGGGGTCTATGAGGAGCTTATGGGCAAGGCAACGATAGCTGAGATAATTGAAAGAGCTGGGGGAGTAGATGGTGAGCTTAAGGGATTTATGATAGGAGGCGGGGCTGCAGGTTACATAGTGAATGAGAGCTATCTTGATATGCCTCTCTGCTATTATCATGCCAGGGCCAGAGGAATATCTCTGGGCACCGGAACCATAATAGTTTTCAACACCTCCGTTAATCTCTGGAAAATTTTGCTCAAAATCGCAGAATTTTTTGAGCATGAATCCTGTGGTCAGTGTTTTCCCTGCAGATATGGAACCAAAAGAATGAGGAGCATAATTTCAAAGATAGTGAATGGAAATGGAAAAAGGGAGGATATTGATTTCCTTAATAGGATAGCGAGGGCCATGAAAATAGCATCTCTATGTCCTCTGGGAACAAGTGCACCAATAGCCTACCAGTCTGCAATGAAACATTTCAAGGAGGAGCTCCTGGAGGTGATAGAATGACACGCATTTTTCTCAATGGCAAGGAAATAAACTTCGAGGGGAGAAAAACCATACTTCAGGTTGCAAAAGAGCACGGTATTGAGATTCCAACACTATGCACCCTGCTGGATAATTTTCCAATAGGCTCCTGTGGGCTCTGCGTTGTTAAAATCTCTCAGGGGAATCGTGTGTTTTATTCTCGGGCATGCACCACCTATGCATCCCAGGATATGGTTGTGGAAACGCATACTCCAGAGATAGAGGAGGCTCGCAGGACCATACTTGAGCTCTTAGCGGAAGAGCATAAGGCGAGAGGAGAATTGCGGAAACTTATGGAGAGGTATGGTATAGAGCCTAAAACACATGAGTTTAGAGATTCCTGGCGAGATAATCCTTTCATAGCTTTTGATCCTTCTGTCTGTATATCCTGCTTCCGCTGTGTGCAGGCCTGCTCTTTGCTCAAGGAGAACCATGTGCTTGTTCGTGAAGGAAGGGGAGGGAGCATTCGAATAGTGGCTGGGGTGGATCAATCTCTCATAGATGCTGGATGTGATTTTTGTGGTGCGTGCATAGATGCCTGCCCAACAGGAGCTCTTATGGATAAATCTCGCAAATCTCAGGAAGGGAGCGAGCTAAGAAAAATAACAACGGTATGTCCATACTGTGGTGTGGGCTGCTTGATAGATTATTTTGTAAAGGATAATCGCATAGTTTATGCAAAAGGCAATCTGAAGGGAGTGAATTTGGGAGATGTATGCATAAAGGGACGGTTTGGATGGGAATTTGTGCATAGTGATAAAAGATTGAAAAAGCCATTGATAAAGAAGGAGGGTAAATTTAGAGGAGTATCCTGGGAAGAGGCACTCAATTATGTGGCATCAAAATTTAAAGAGATAAGGGATAAATATGGCCCTGATAGCATAGCAGGACTTTCATCGGCGAAATGCACAAATGAGGAGAACTACCTCTTTCAGAAATTTATGCGTACCGTTATAGGAACAAACAATGTGGATCATTGCGCCCGTTTGTGCCATGCCTCCACTGTTGCAGGTCTTTTCAAGGTATTTGGAAGTGGAGCTATGACGAACAGTATAGAGGATTTGATGAGTGCAGAGTTATTCTTCATCATAGGCTCCAATACCACCCATGCGCATCCTGTGATAGGAACAATGATAAAAAGAGCTGTGAAAAAGGGAGCGAGACTCATTGTGGCAGATCCACGAGATATTGAGCTCGCAAAATATGCCGATGTATATCTTCAGCATAGGCCAGGGAGTGATGTTGCTTTGCTCAACGGGATGATGCATGTTATCCTCAAGTATGGTTTGGAAGATAAAAAATTCATTGAGAATCGAACTGAGGGAATAGAATTGCTCAAAGAAGTTGTTGAAAAATACACGCCAGAAGTTGTGGAGAAAATAACGGGAGTTTCCAGAGATAATATAATAAGAGCTGCAATTCTATACGCAACGCATCGCTCTGCCATAATATATGCAATGGGCATTACTCAGCATACCACAGGCACGGCCAATGTAGCGTCCCTGGCCAATCTTGCACTTCTCACGGGAAATGTTGGTAAGGAAGGTACTGGAGTAAATTCATTGCGTGGGCAGAACAATGTTCAGGGAGCGGGAGATATGGGCGCCTTGCCCAACATGTTACCTGGATATGCCTCTCTCAATAGCCCTATTGCAGAATACATGGAGAGGATATGGAATGGAAGAATTTCCAGGAAGCCAGGTTTAACAGCTGTGGAAATGATACAGAAGGCAGGTGAGAGCATAAGAGCAATGTACATAATGGGTGAGAATCCTGCGATAAGTGATCCAAATCAAAAGGAGGTAATTGAAAAGCTTAAAAATCTGGAATTTCTGGTAGTTCAGGATATATTTATGAGTGAGACTGCAGAGCTTGCCGATGTGGTCCTTCCTGCAGCATCCTCTCTTGAAAAGGAGGGCACATTCACTAACACAGAAAGAAGGGTGCAGCTTCTTCATAAGGTAATAGAGCCTGTAGAAGATTCCAAACCGGACTGGTGGATCATTCAGGAGCTAGCCAGAAGAATGGGTGCAGAATGGAACTACAGTTCCCCAAAAGACATCTTTGAGGAAATTCGCTTGGTGGTTCCACAATATAAGGGGATAACCTATGCGAGGTTGGAAAAATCTGGAATTCAATGGCCCTGTCCAAGCGAAGAGCATCCAGGAACAAAGATTCTTCACCAGGATAAATTCCCAACACCCAACGGTCTTGCAAGATTCTTTCCCTATGAATATCAACCTCCTGCAGAGGTGCCGGATGATGAATATCCTTTCATTCTTACAACAGGTAGAACCTATGAACATTTTCATACGGGAACTCTCACTAGAAAAATTGAAGGGCTCAACATTCTCATGCCTGAGGCCTTCGTGGAGATTCATCCTGATGATGCCCGTAAGATGGGAATAAAAGATGGAGACTGTGTAATTGTGGAATCAAGAAGAGGAGCTATAAGAGTCAAGGCAAAGTTAGTGAAGATCAAGAGAGGAGTTGTTTTCATTCCCTTCCACTTCGCGGAGAGTGCAGCAAATATACTCACTAATGATGCATTGGATCCAGAAGCGAAGATTCCCGAGCTGAAAGTGGCGGCAGTTCGTTTAAAACTCTGTTAATTTAATCTTCTTTCTCATTTAAAAATTTGCCCTGTGCAACGATTATCTTACCATTTACAATGGTGTATTCTGTATTAAGGCCATTCAGAGAATACACTATGTGGGAGATCAACCTATTTTTTTCCAGGGGAATGCCACTTGGCTCGGGATTCATGATGATTATATCTGCAAGTTTTCCCTCTTCTATGCTTCCAGCATTTAATCCAAGAGCTTTTGCCGCATTTATTGTTGCGAAATCAACAATCATTTGAGCATTTGTTACGCTGGCATCCCACCTTTCATTTTTATGAAGGAGTGAGGCAAATTTCATTACCTCAAACATATCGAGATTGTTATTGCTTACAGCACTATCGGTGCCCAGAGTGATAGTTAAACCGTGATCAAGCATCTCCACAAGGGGCATAGCACCACCATTGCCGAGTTTCATATTGCTTGTAGGATTATGAGAGACCTTAACATCTCTCTCTGCCAATAATTTAATCTCGTGGAGTGTGAGCCAAACAAGGTGCACCCCAATCAAATTCTCGCTTAGAAATCCTATTTTGGAAAGCCATTCCACCGGTCTCATCCCGGTCTTCTTGCGATGATCATATACCTCTCTGCGAGTTTCAGAGATATGCATGGTTATAAGTGTGCCATATTTCTCTGCAATTTCCTGGCTTTTGAGCAAAGTCTCCTCACTGCAGGTATAAACAGCATGGGGTGCAATGAGAGGAGTAACTAGATCATCATCCCTGTATTCTCTTATGAAACTTTCAGCATTTTTCAAAGGATCTCCCTCCTGAGTTGTTAGCTCCTCATCCACTACTGCCCATCCAAGATAACCGCGAATCCCCAAATCTTTACAGGCCCTGGCTATAACATCCTCATCCGAATACATGTCTACAAATGTTGTTGTGCCGGTTCTAAGCATCTCCTTTATCCCCAAAATTGCACCACGATAAATATCCTCCTTTCCCCTCTCCCCCTCCTCCTTCCACATAATCTGTAGAAAATTATCCAGGGAAACATCATCTGCAAGACCTCGCATATCTGTCATTCCCACATGGGTATGGGTGTTTATTAATCCAGGTAGAACTATTCTGTTTGTGGCATCGATGACATATTCTGCCTCAACTTTAATTTTTCCAATATCAACTATGAGATTTTCCTCGATATATACATCTCCATTTATAATTCTTCTCTTCCCGTCCTGGGTTACTATCCATCCATTTTTTATGAGAATGCTCATCCTAACACCCAACTGCCAAATTCTTTCCCCATATATTTTATTTGTGATTTTTTTACAATCCCAAAGGTTATATCCAAGGAATTCATGGGCTTAAAAGTGAGCCGAATCATATTCTTAGGCACCGGCGGGGGAAGATTTACCACCATCTATCAGATTCGAGCAACTGGAGGAGTATATATTGA
>JAGGTO010000043.1 GCA_021163705.1 Thermoplasmata archaeon
AATCCATATGTGATCGAGAATTATGAGATAGATGCCCAGGGTGGTGGAGCAGCGATTTACATAGGCAATGTGAGCAAGAGAATAGTAATAAGGAACTGCACTGTTTACAACGCGACAAGCGTTAGTGCATATGGGCATGCTGCTGGCGTGGAGATTTACCACACATCTTATGCTTTCGTCTACAATCTCACAGCATACGATAACATGCAGTATGGAGTGTTTGTAAGCAAATCCAATCATGTGCGTGTGGAGAATTCGCTGTTTTATGGGGTGAATATCCAGGGATACACAGCTGGAATCTGCTATGTCAACTCCTATTACGGCGTGGTGGCTAACAACATTGTGAAGGACAGCACCCACGGGATATGGATGTATTTCTCCTATCATGCAAAGCTCTACAACAATACTCTTACAGGTACATCCATAGAGGTGAATGGCGGGTATCATGCGGATGATTACGATATACCTGAGAACAACACGATTAATGATAAGCCGGTGATTTATGTTACAGGATTCAGAAACAATGCCACACTCAATGCAGAGAATGCTGGCGAAGTCATTCTCGGAATTGCCTCATATCTTACTGTCACCGAGCTGAATGTGGATGATGTGGGCTGTGCACTGCTCATTTTAGGGTCAAAAAACATAACTGTGCATAATGTTACCATTAAGAACTCAACGGCATCAAGCATTTACCTCCATCTATCAAAGAATATAAGAATCGAAGATACGCTGATAGACAACGTATCTCTAAGGGCGCTTCACATGGAATTCAGCCATGGAATCTCCGTGCATAATCTTACCGTTCTAAGAAGTAGGGCAATACAGAGTGTTTACGGGTATTCCGTCACTGATTTCACCATTTCCTCCTCAGAAATATCCGGCGGACAAGATGGAATATATTTGAAATTCCACGACTCGGAAAATCTCACCATGGAAAATCTTTTCGTGCATGATTTCACCCGGTACGGAATCTGGGTGGATGCAGCCACAACTTCGCATTACATCGAGAATGTTTGGGTGAGTAACAGCAGGGTAATAAATAACGGTTACGATGCCATAAGGCTGTGGGGCGTTAAGCATGGTAATGTGTCAGGTAACACTGTTGAGGGTACTGGCTCCAACGGTATCAATCTTGGTTCCTTCGGAGAAGATATTAGAGTGTATGGAAATAAGATTGAAGGCATGCGCACGGGAGTGAAGCTTGGCAGTGTTTTCTACTGTACTGTGAAAGGCAATGAAATTTACAATTCATCAAACTACGGCATCTCACTGATTAATGCAAGGAACAACAGAATTGAGAGCAACACCATAAACAGGACGCTCATTTATGGGATTTACCTGGGTGCCAGTTCGAGAGATAACATAATAATCGGGAATTATATAGGGAATTCCACAAAGTATGGCCTTTATATCTATTCTGGAGTCACTGGAAACCTGATATATGGGAATCTCTTCTATTTCAACCACGGCTCAAGTGATACATATGATTCTTTGCATATTCAGGCATATGATGGAGGGAGTAATGAGTGGAATAATACATCCATGGGCAATTACTGGCACGATTGGGCAGTGAACAATGATACGAATGATCAGAATGGAGATGGTATTGTGGACTGGCCATATTTGATTGATGGATCATCAGGTTCCATGGATCATTACCCTCTCAAAGATTCGGGAGTGTATATTCCCGAGATTTCGACGATTTGGCTATTGATGGTTCTTCTTGCGGTCATTGTGCTGTGGAAAAGATCCTAATTTTTTCTCTTTTTTAGGTTAATATTTTATATTTTCTTTTCATATCTACATCCATGCGGGCATTCATCCTTGCGGCAGGTGAGGGCACGAGAATGTGGCCCTTGACGGATACAAGGCCAAAGCCCCTTATCCCCATAGCCAACAAACCCATAATTGAGTACATCCTGGATTCTCTTGTGGCCTATGGAATCAAAAAAATCTCAATTTTAATTGGATATGAAGGAAGGAAGATAGCTGATAGATATAAATATGAATATAAGGGAGCCACCATTGATTATCTTTATCAGGAGAAACGAAGGGGCACTGGAGATGCAGTCATGTACGCATCCAAATATGAGGATGATAAATTTTTGATAATCAATGGAGATCTCTATTTTGAGCCTGATGCTATTGTCAAACTGTTGAAATTCGATAATGCAGTTCTGGGGATATATATGAAGGATGCCTCACCCTACGGATTGCTAGTAGGCAATGAGCATCTGAAGGAAATAAAAGAGAAGGTTCCAAATTCCAGTGGTTGGGTTAATGGTGGAGTATACATCTTTGAGAGGAAAATTTTTGATTATGTCAAGAGGGTTAAACTTTCGCCCAGAGGTGAGATAGAGTTCACAGATGCAATCAATCTTATGGCTATGGAGCATGAGATAAAGATAGTGAAATATGATGGTATATGGCTGGATATAGGCTATCCATGGCATCTTTTAGATGCCAGTAAACTTCTCTTGGAGAGAATAAATTGCAGTGTGGAGGGAGATGTGGAGGAGAATGTAGTTCTTCGTGGCAAAGTATGCATTGGTGAGGGCACGAGAATAATGAGCGGTACATACATTGAGGGGCCTGTGCTCATAGGAAAGAACTGCAAGATTGGACCAAATGCATATATACGCCCATACACAGTGATAGGAGATAATGTTCATATAGGCAATTCATGCGAGATCAAGGCAAGCATAATTATGAACGGGAGCAAGGTGCCTCATTTTAACTATGTTGGAGATAGCATTATAGGCGAGAACTGCAATCTTGGGGCAGGAACAAAGATTGCAAATTTACGATTGGATGAAAGGAGCATAAAGGTAGCCGTGAATGGAAAAATTGTAGATACACATCGTCGCAAATTTGGAGCCGTGATGGGAGATAATGTGCATACTGGCATAAATGTGAGCATAGATGTGGGCACGATGATCGGGGCTTACACTTCAATAGCACCGGGAGTAAGAGTGAAGGGAATAGTGGCCACGGGAAGCAGGATATTCTAAGGCGTCAACCTTTCTGCATTCACCCTCTTTAGATATTCTTCTGCATACTCACCAAGAATCTTGCGGATTATTTCCTCTCTTTTTTCCATATACTCTTCCTTAAGCATGTCGAAGCATATCCAGTCCCATTTTCTTCCGAATACATAGGCAGATTTTCTCTCTCTGCCGACCCTCTTAAATCCGCAGTCCTCGAGCACTCTATGCGCCCTTATGTTGTATTCCAGGCTCCATGCCTCGCATCGGTCAAGGTTAAGCATATAGAAGGATATTTCAAGAAGTGCGATGGTGATAATCTTTCCTATTCCTTTCCCCCAGTATTTTTTATCTAGATATGTTCCTATCTCCCCGCTCTTCACAGAAGCCCAGTTACTGAGTCTTATAACTGCAGTGCCTATTGCCTCATTACTTTCTTTCAACTCCACGATATAATGCAATCTGTTTTCCTTCTTTCTCTCTTCATTATAGTAATCTTCAAGGTTCTCATAGTTTCTCAGGTTGTGTGGCCTTCCCCTGGAGTAGAGCATTAAATCAAAATCATTTTCCCACTCATGCACTTTTTCCAGATCCTTTCTCTCCCATTCCCTTAGAATGATGGGACCTATCTCCAGCATAAATCAAGCATATTTTCCCTCCTTCTTAATTTTTTCTATGAAAAATATTAATACTGGGAGCCTATGCATCTCTGTGCCAAATCCTGCTTTAATAATACTTACAGGATTTCTTATTGGAATTCTTTCGGGTATGTTCGGATTTGGAGGTAGCTCAATAAGCACACCCCTGCTCAGAATACTGTTTTTGATACCTCCATACTATGCCCTTGCCAGTCCTCTTCCAATGACCTTGCTCTCAGCCATACTTGCCTCGGCAAGATACCATCGGGAGAACCTAGTTGACTGGGAAATTGTTATAAAAATTCTTATACCCATGGTTCCCGGCTCAATAATTGGTGCCTATCTTACCAAGTATATAAGTGGAAAGAGTCTCATGCTCTTTACAGCTATTTTTCTTCTCTATATCGCCCTCCGTTTCATCCTCTCCGAAAGGGAGAGACAGGAGGAAACAAAGAGAAAATGGCTTCTATACCTTCTGGGCTTTTTTGTCGGTTTTCTTTCAGGGCTTCTTGCCAATGGAGGTGGAATATTTATAGTTCCTCTCCTTTCTTTAATGGGGGTGAGATTGAAAAAAGCCATAGCCTCCTCTCTCGTTATCGTTATTCTTGGAGTTTTACCTTCAGTTATAGTGCATGCATATCTTGGCCATATTGACTGGCTCCTCACCCTATTTTTATCCCTGGGTGCCATACCTGCTGCATACCTCGGGGCTCATATCACCCTGAGAATATCCCAGAAGAAGCTTCGTGTATTATACGGCAGCTTTCTTCTAATTTTCTCCCTCTACTTCGCCCTATTTGAACTTCTAGGGTGAATTTTTCTCCCCTTCAATAATCCTTGGAAATAGAGAAAATAGCTCCTGCCGGAATACAAATAAAATGTATGAGAGAATAAGTGCAAGAATGAAGCTGCCTAGGATATCCAGAGGAAAATGCACCCCACAGTAAATCCTTGCAAATCCCACAAGTATGGAGAGGAGAAGGGAAGTTATACCTCTCTTATAATTCTTAAAAAAGAAAAATGGAATGGCAAAGGAAAACATAAGAGAGGCATGATCACTGGGAAATGAACTATCTGCACTGTGGGAAATTAGAGGGGTGGTGAGATTCATTGTAAATGGACGGGGATGATAGTAGAGCATCCCAATTCCTTTAGAGATTATAGTGGCTAAAATTACGGATGCAAGTAGAAAAATTGCAAGCCTTCTTTCACCCCTGAGCCAAAAATATACAAGAGAGATTGGAACAATTAAGATTAAAAACTGAGCACAGAAAATCATAAATAGATCAAGATACAGATTTTTTCCTGCAAGTCCATTTATAAGATTAAACACCTGAATATTCCATTGTGCCAGGGACATTTAATAGACCAACGAGTTACTGGATATTAATCTTTCGGGAAAGAGAAGCTAATTTCCTTAGCTTCCCCAACCCAATTTAAGGCTTCTCTATTTCTTTAAACTCTCTATTGCTATCAACAAGAAAATATTTCTTATTCTCGTTGTCCCTTACAATGAAAGAGCTGTCCTTCTCTGTCCTTATATGCTCAAATCCATGTTTCTTTGCGATCTCCACAAGCTTATTCTTCTCGCTGGAGACATCCATTTTCTCCCTGGCTATCTCTTCAAGCATGTTACTGAGTCTATCCCTTGTTTCCATATTTTTCACCTCCTAGATATAGTAGGACTTACTACTATTTAAACCTATGCAAAAATTTAGAAAAAATAATACTTAATATCCTCTCTTAAATTTGTTTTGGGCAAGTATCCAAGTTTCTTCGCTTTCTCTATGCTGGCATAGGATCTTCTTATATCTCCCTTCCTGGGTCTATCGTGGATTATCTCAATGCTTTTTTGGCTGAGCTCTTTTATTATCCTGGCAAGTTCATTTATGCTGGTTTCCTTCCCGGTGGCGCAATTGTATATACCTGTAGCCTCCTTCTCTATAACGAGTTTTATAAGCTGTACCACATCCTCTATATTCACAAAATCCCTTGTTTGCTCTCCATCTCCATGTATTATGAGAGGTAGCCCTTTCTTTGCCCTCTCAACAAATATTGAAATCACCCCCGAGTAGGGATTTTTGGGGTCCTGCCTCGGCGAGAAAATGTTGAAGGGCCTAACGCTTGCAACCTTAATTCCATAGAGTTTGTGGTAGAGCAAGGCGTATTTTTCTCCCGTTAGTTTACTCAACCCGTAGGGGCTCTCTGGCTCCGTGGGATGCTCCTCATCTATGGGTAAATATTTGGGCTCACCATATACAGCGGCGGAGGAAATGTAGATGAAATGCTCCACATCATGTTTGCGGGCATACTCCAGAAGATTTATTGTACCCATTATATTGTTCTCTGCATCAAATTTTGGCACTTCCACACTTTTCACCACACTTACCTGTGCTGCTGCATGGATTATTGTACCTATTTCATAATCTTTAAGAATCTCCTCTGGATTCTTTCTCAGATCCCAAACAAGCTGTGTATATTGAGAAGCCTTCATATCCACTCCGATGCTCTCTGGTATATTTTCGATCAGGTAAGATCCGAGTTGCCC
>JAGGTO010000097.1 GCA_021163705.1 Thermoplasmata archaeon
CCCAGCTTTGCCTGCTCACTTTTCTGCACAGTGCCCTCCACACAAATCACACTTTCTCTTGCAATCTTTGTATATTCCTTGAACTTATCCTCGCCTATCATCTTCTTTATCATTGTTATCTGGGCCACGCCATATCTATCACGGAGTATGAGAAAGGCAATCTTTCCAAGAACCCGTATATCATGGATCCACCCGCATACCTTTACCTTTTTCCCTATTTCACTCGCTACTTCTCCAAGTGTATGTGTTCTCAGCATAAAACCAAATCTCTCTCTTTTATTAAAATATTAGCCTTCGTAGGGATTGCTAAATTTTTTATAGTTCCTTATCATCCTTTCCCGCATGAAAGTGGGAGTTCTGGGAATACAGGGAGATGTGAGCGAGCATGTCATCGCAGCCAGAAATGCTATGAGATTTCATAATCTCCAAGGTGAGGTTACTACAGTGAGAAGAGTTGAGGATATGAAAAATCTGGATTATCTTATAATCCCGGGTGGGGAAAGTACCACCATCTCCAGGCTTATGATCAAAAGTGGAATATATGACGAAATTCTAAAAATGACAGAGCAAGGAGAGCTTGGGGTTATAGGCACCTGTGCTGGCTCTATTCTAATGGCAAAAGATGTTGTGGATGATAATAGGGTTATCCCTCTAAAGCTTATGAATATTAGTGTGCGTAGAAACTTCTTTGGAAGACAAAGGGAGAGTTTTGAAACAGAGCTCGAAATAAAAGGATTTGGTAAATATCATGCGGTTTTTATAAGAGCTCCTGTAATTGAAAAATGCTGGGGCTCCTGCGAGGTCTTAGCTAAAATAGGTGATAAGATAGCCATGGCCAGAGAAGGGAGATTCATAGCTCTCATTTTTCACCCTGAACTTACCGAGGATTACCGCATCTATAAACTTTTCTTTGATTTATGAGGGCCCCCTTTATTTCCACTGGAATTCTATTTCACTATCTTTGGTTTTCTGATCTCTGCCTTGACTTTCTTTCCTCTTATATCCACAAGAACCTCTGTACCTGCTTTTATATATGGTCTCTTCACATATCCCAGCCCTATGCCTGTTTTAAGCACAGGAGATAAGGTACCACTTGTGAGATAACCAATTTCTTCATCATCCTTGTAAATCTTGTAACCATGTCTGGGTATGCCTCTCTCCTTCAGTACTATACCCCTAAATAGATCATATTTCTTCTCTTCCTTCATTTTCACCAGGACATCCTTTCCAAGAAACTCATGATCCCAGCCTATCACCCATGAAATTCCCGCTTCAAGGGGCGTGCGTGGCTCCTGCTCTGGATGGAAATCCTGACCACTTAGAAGGAATCCTTTCTCCATTCTCAATGTATCCCTGGCACCTAAACCACATGGTTCAATCCCATGCTTTTTCCCCACTTCCAGGACCTTTTTCCATAGCTCAACGATGTTTGAATTGGGAACTACAAACTCAAAACCATCTTCTCCTGTGTAACCCGTCCTTGAGAGATATGCATAATCTCCAGATAACTCATTTTTCTCAATGTTAATATCTTTAAGCTTTATAAATCTTGCATGGAAGAATTTCAAATTACTAAGATCATCATCTACAATCTCCTGAAGTAAATCCTCAGCCTTCGGGCCCTGAACAGCTATGGATGAGTACTGAGAGGATACATTCTTTATCTTAACCTTATACCCTCCTCCGAGAGAGAACATCCAGTGGTATATGAGATCTGTGGTTGCAGCATTTGGCACCACAAGATATTTATCCTCCTCAAGCCTTGTCACTATAGTATCATCTATCAATATTCCTCTGTGATTTATAAAGGCTGTGTAAGTAGCCTTGCCTATTTCCGCTTTGGATATATCAGAGGGAAGTATATAGCTGAGATAATCTGTGGCATCTTTTCCCTCAACAATGATATCCCCCATGTGGGAGACATCAAACACGCCAACTCTCTCTCTGACAGCCATATGCTCCTCTATTATACCTTTGTACCACAGAGGCATGTGGAATCCTGCAAACTCCGTCATCTTCGCGCCCATATCCATATGGACATCATGCAGTGCAGTAAACTTCATCATTATCACCAGGTAGGAAATGCCATTTCTATTAATACCTTTTTTCATTTATTAATGAAATTATTTCCAATGGAAATCATGGCCCCCCTCAGAGTCTCAAATCATATATCCAATGGCCAGACCTGCAATAGAGAGAATCATGAGAGAGATGTATATCTCAATTCTCCAGGTGAGTACCTTTAAACCATCCATTGGAGGAATTGGAAGTAAATTGAAAAACGAGAGGAAAAAGTTCAGCTGAGCTATGTATCTGAAAAATAAAAGTGCAATAAAGTTCTTAGTTACGAAGGATAGGAAGAGAAAGATAAAACCAATTATAATATTCGAGGCTGGTCCTGCGGAGGAAATTATGCCATTCTCTCTTCTGGAGGGATATCCATAAATATATACTGCTCCAGGTGCGGCGAATATTATCCCAAAAAAGCTGCTTAGTAGTGCTATTATCAACCCTAAATTCCATTTTCTAAAGGCTGCTGGATATCCAAATTTAATAGCTATAAATTTATGGGACATCTCGTGCACGAAAAATGCGGTGAGTACCGCTGTGAGGGATATGAGTATATAATAAAGGGCAACCATTGGAGAGGGTAACCTGAATGGAAGGGGAGAGATCAGTATGAAGAAGGATATGGTGAGCACAAGAAGTGCAATACCTATCTCTCTCAATTCACCGGGATAGAATCTGAATCTTGGACGAATATAGATACTCATCTTGAAAGGTGAAATCTCTTTCACCTAATAATATTTTTCACTATAAAAATCTCTCTTCCTCCTCATCCACATCTTCTTCCCCCCTCTCATCATTCTCCCCCTCTGCTAGAATTCTCTCCTCATTTTCACTTTCTCCTCTTCCTTCACTGCCCTCCTCCTCCTCCAAGAACTCCAGAAGATATTTCTGAAGTACACGAGCAGTACAGACTCCCACATCCATGTTCATCATAAGATTCAGAACTGAATAATCTTTAAGCTCCATATTCAGGGCTCTTTTAAGTAATCTCTCAATATTCTCGTCGGGCTCCTGCTGAATATCAGAGCTTAGACAATATTCAATGTATTTGAGAAGAAGCTTGGCCGATGATATATCAAGCTCGGAATTGGCAACGATCTCAGAAAGTTTGATATTCTCTATTTTGTTAAGAGTTTTCGCGAGTTTCAATGAAGCCTTCTCAAGCCTCTTCCTCTCTTCTGGAGAGAGGGTCTCAATGTTTAGAGGCACCTCCCTTTTTATATAGGCGAATACCTTGTTAAGATAGGAGAGCGGCACATTGAGTCTTTGAAATGCAATTTTTTTGGTGACCTTCTTCCCACTTCTGTACTCATGGATGAGAATGCTTTTTGCATACTTTTCAACTTCCTGCTGTTCCAGTATCCTTTCACAATCCTTCTTTCCCTCCAGGGCAGGTGAAAACTCAGGATCCAGCTCCAGAGCATGCTCAAAGGAATCGAGAGCCTCCTTATACTTCTTCATCTTCATAAGCAATAGAGCTTTGGAATTCCAGAAATACTTATCCTTTGGATCAAGAGAGATTCCTCTCTCTACATATTTAAGAGCATCGTCCAACTTATTCATCTTTTCATACACAAAACTCAAAGATCTATATATTTCCTTATCCTCTGGACTTAGAAGAGATGCCCTTTCATATGCTTCTGCAGCTTTATTATAATTTTCTACCGAAAGATAACACCTCCCCAGACCTAGCCAGGCATCAATGTTTCTCTTATCCTTCTCAATTACTTCACGGTAGAGGGCAATAGCTTCCTCGTATCTCTTATCCTCCTCAAGGGCCCTGGCCATGAGCATCAAAGAATCCCTATCACCACTCTTGGCCAGAGGCTTGAGAAGTGAAATCACATCCTCATACTTTTTCAACCCAAAAAGAATATTCGCGAGCTTCATCCTTGCCTCTGGAGAATCCTTCATCTGGAATCCCAGCTTGGCATACTTCAATGCGGAGGTAAGAGACCCTCTCTCTATGTACAAATCAGAGCCAAGCAGGTAATACTCAGCCTTCTTCCTCATTTTCAAGGCATTTTTGAGATATCTTAGAGCCTCGCTCACTTTTCCAATTTTATGGTAGGAGAGGGCAAGCTTGTAATATAGCGTATCTGAAGGTTCAAGATTCAGAGCCTCGCTATAGGCCTCTATGGCATTCTTGAAACTCTCCAGATTGAAGTATACATCTCCAAGAAGCTCCAGTGCATCTTTATTTCTATTTAGCTCCAGGGCCCTGGTGAGATACTCCTTTGCCTCCTTATATTTCTTAAGCTTCATGAGAGCCTTGGATAGATCTACAATATTCATAAAATCTGAAGGCTCTATAGCCAGTATTTTTTTGCATACATCTATCACATCCGCATATCTTTTATTCTCAAGTAGAACATCCTTCAACTCGTAAAGGAGAATCTTGTTATCGGGCAAAATTTCAAGAGCCTCTTTGTATTTTGCAACTGCACTATCAACCTTTCCAATCTCCAGATAGCTCCTTGCTAGATCTCTCCACGCGTTCACATTCTTCCTGTTAATGCTCAGAATTTCTTGGGATGTTGAGTTCACGCACTCAAAATTCTTCATAGCTTTGCATATATCCTTCTTAAGCTCAAGATACTCCTCCCTCTTCTCATACTTCAAAGCATACTCAATATCCTTAAGAGCAGCCTCATACTCCTTTTTCTGATATCTGATCCATGCTCTTTTATATAGAGCTCTATGATTTGATGGCTCCTTATCAAGCAAGAGATCCAGAGCTCCTAAAGCTTCATTTAAATTTCCCAGCGAGATGAGAATATCAGCCTTCTCAAACAGTGCCTTGGTGAAAATTGGATTAAGCTTGAGAGCCTCCTCAAAGCTTTTCAGCGCCTCTTCAAGTCTGCCCAGTTTTTTGAGACACAGTCCTCTTTCATACCATATTCTCATGTCCTCAGGCTCTAGCTGAAGGGCTTTATCGAAGTACTCAATAGCCTTCTCGTAATTCTCAAGCTTCTCGGCAGTCCACCCGAGATTGTTCCAGTACTTCTTCACCTCTGGTTCCATTTCCGCAGCTTTCTCAAAGGATATGCG
>JAGGTO010000070.1 GCA_021163705.1 Thermoplasmata archaeon
TAATAATTGGAGCTGCTGGTATAATATGGCTTTTGGCAGCCTTGCCCTGGGGAGTAGAATACGGGAGTGAGGCAAGCTACATCGGTCAGTTTGCACAAATAATAGGACCATTTGGCAGATTATTTGGTTTAACTCCACAGGCAATAATAGCCCTCTTCTTTGGATTCTTTGCAAAGGAGGTAGTGATAGATTCATTTACTGGATTATTTGAATCTAAAGCTGCCCTTATGGCCTCAATGACACCTCTTCAAGCCTATTCCTTCCTTCTCTTTCTGCTATTTTACACTCCCTGTGTAGCCACACTAGCCACCATATACCAGGAGACAAAGAGCTTAAAATTTGTAATATTTGTCATTTTCGAAGGTTTCTTTCTGGCCTTTCTCTTTTCCTTTCTCGTGTATAACATCGGTGTGCTGTTGGGGGTGAGTTGATGAAGAGACTATATTTAGAAATCTCAGTGATCTACTCATCCTTTGTGGCTGCCCTTACCCTTTACTATGGCCTGGCAGAAATTTTCAATCTCATCGCTCATTTACCCTACCTATATCTCATCTCCATTATTTCTCTATACCCCATACTTCATTGGAAAAATTTCAACTACAGGATCCATGCTATCTTGATCTGCATACTTCTAACAGTAGCTGCACTTCTTCTCTCCTTCTCTGTATCTTTTGATACAGTAGACATTATGGGAGGTTTCTCTCTTATCTTAGCATCTTCTCTCCTATTTTATTCTATTAAAGATACACTGAAGGAGTTTTACAGCGGATTGTCCTTTTACATGGTTGGCTTATTTCTCCTTCTCATCATAGGGGTTATGCATATTCTCATCCTTCTGGCCGATATCTTGGATTATTATATCCTTTGCATAGGAGAGAACTGCAGTGCCTATACCTTCACTCCCAGACCAGAGTATCTTCTCTTTTTCCTCTCCCTTTTTGCCCTGTATCCGTTTTTCCACCGCTTTGAGTTTAGGAGGAAATCCGAATGATGAAGGATGTTCTTCTCAAAATAAGTGAGGGGAAAACAATAGCCGAGATAGCTGAGGAGCTAAACATGGAATACTCTGCAGCCATAGGAATTATTGAGCATCTTGTAAAACTGGGATATCTGGAGGAGAGAAAAAGGAGCGATGAAGAGAGCAAGATATGCAAGAGCTGCCCTCTCTACAAAGTATGCTCAAAAAAGGAGTTCAAGATATATTATCTCACAGAAAAGGGGAGAAAACTTCTGAGAATAGATTAAAATATCTCCTCTCCTATAATCCCACATGCTGGGCGTGATAAGTGATACACATGATAATTTAAGAGCTGTTGATAAGTTTGTGGAAATATTCAAAGAGAAAGAAATAAGGGAAATATTGCACCTTGGTGACTTCATTTCCCCATTCACCCTTAAAAAATTTCAGAATTTTAAATTATACGGGGTATTTGGAAACAATGATGGGGAGAAACTCATGCTGAAAGATGTTGCTAATTCTCTGGGATTTTTGCTTGAAGAGCCACCCTTTGAGCTGGAATTATGGGGAAAGAAGTTTCTCCTTCTGCATGGATACGGAAGCCGGGAGAGAACAAGAAGAATCGTGGACACATTTGCCAAAAGCGAAGAGTATGATTTTATTCTCTACGGACACACTCATCAAGTGGATATCAGAAGGATTGGTTCGACATTCATTCTCAATCCCGGCGAAGCCTGTGGCTATCTTTTTGGAAAAAATACGGCAGCTATCCTTGACCCCGAGAATTACAGGGTGGAAATCTTGCATTTATGAAGAGGAATTAATAAGAAAAGTTAAATACATTCAAATAATTGGCTACTCAATGGATGTCCTATGCATTGAGAATAGTCAAGAGACCTGTGAAAAATTAAAAGGACTTATCAGCTCTTTGGGATTTGATGTAGATTGTGTTGTATCATCCAAGGTTGAAAAAATAAAGAAGATATTGAAGGATGAAACACCTCCTGTGGTGGTTTCTCCCAAAGATATGGAAATTGATATGGGAAAAGATACGCTAATATTCTTGGTAGGTGAATGTCAAGATGAGAGATGTCTGACGATGGAATATTCAGAGGAATTTAAAATAAGGTTTATGCAGGGTATTTATAAAGCCTCAATCCCCAGAGTAAAGGAGCTTCTCAAAAAGAGAGAGGTAAGAAAAAATATGGTATATGTATTTGGATTGTCATGGGGACATACCTTCATTGTGGATGTCTCCCGAGAGAGGGAGATTAGGAAGATACTCCCCAAGATGGCCAATGAGGATATCCATTTTTTCATAGCGGTAAGGGAGAGACCGGAAGAGTATAGAAGGATTAAAAACAGCAAGGTGGTATGGGTTACGGATATAGTGGGCAAGGACAGGATAAAGCCCCACAATTTAACAATACTCACAGATAGCATAATAAGGTATATTGAGGAGTTTGAGAATGCCATAGTGATGATTGACTGTGTGGAATATCTCCTTCTTTACAATGATTTTGTAAATATTCTGAGGAATATAGAGCTCATAAATAGCTATGTAATGGAGCATGGCTCCCTCATGATTATCGTTGTTGATAGTAAAGCTTATACAACTAAAGAGTATTCTTTATTAAGCAGATATGCAATAGAGTGGAAAGGAGTGTGAAAGTATGATACCCCCGGAAGTTATAGGATTCTTCAAAAAAGAGGGCGGGCATTCGCTTATAGTGAAGGGAGAGCCGGGAAGTGGAAAAACCACCTTTGCTCTGGAGATTCTGAGCGTTCTGAAAAATGATTTTGAGGTGAAGTATGTTTCCACAAGGGTTGCGGATGATGTTCTCTTTCTCCAGTTCCCCTGGCTCAAGGGACTATTTGAGAGGAAAATAGAGAAAAAGGAGGAAAAGAAGATAAGTAGAGAGGAGCTTAACAGGCTCGAAGGTCTAATAGAGGAGGGTTTTCTGGAAGAAAAGGTCAAATTCGATGAGGGAGGAGCGGTTCTTGAAGTGGGAGCAATGCTTCCGGAGATGGAGGATATATATGACTTTGTTGAAAGTGTACATCCAAAAGTTGCACTCATATGCATAGACTCCATAGATGGATTGAGCGAGAAATATGGAATTCCGGCAGAGAAAATCCTTTACACCCTCCAGAAGGATCTTGTGGAGAAGGGAAATGCGAACATGATATTTATTCTGGAGAATGCAGGTTTTGAAAACATAGAATATTTGGGAGATGGTGTTATAAGTTTGCATCATGAGCCATGGGATGGCTATTGGAAGAGATATATGTATATCCAGAAGCTCAGGGGAGCACCCATAAAGAATTCCAAATACATTTACACATTGCATGAAGGTCATTTTAACGCCCTTAAATATGAGCCCTTTTCCCTGGATTCTCTTTCCAAGATAAACTTGAGGGATTTGGAAGAGTATGTGAAGAAGGTTATGAAATATCGGGTGGTTAATTTCATAATAGATCCAGAATTTCCCCCTGAACTTATTGGAGTATTTTTCCTATCCATAATCAAAAATTCTCAAGGCACTCCATTGATTCTCCCACCCTCCGGCTATCCGGGAGATCTTATAAAGCGCAATGTGGAAAAATTCATAGGGAGGGATATAAAGCTTGCAGGATTCCGGAATCAGGGAGGGGACATAGTTTTGGAGGGTAGAGATATGCTAATAGAGCTCTCAAGAGATATCATAAGTTATCACATAGGCAAAGATTCCCTGGTGATTCTTGGTATAGATACCCTTGGAGACCTTTATGGGGATCTGCGGGATCTCCCAAGACTCATTGAAAATGCCAAGAGAGAGCACAGGGTTATTTTATTCACCCCGAAGGACTATCCAAAGCTTCAGGGTAACATTGGAGTTGAGAGGAAAGTGTTCTTGGAGAGCATGGAAAATATTCCCGTGATCAGGGATGTGGAGGAGCTCAATGCCATTGTTGAGAAGGAGGGTGGGATTAAGCTTATTCCCTTAATGTGAGGTGATTCCAATCCTCAATAAAGATAACATGTGGGATGTGCTGCATCATATCACCGATCCATATTCGGTGAGGATACTCAGGGCAACTCTTCACAGACCGCTTGATGCCATAACACTGAGCAATACCTTGGGTATACCAATTGCAGTATGCTACAGAAGGCTCAGGGAGCTTGAGAGACTGGGATTAATTGAAGCAGTGGGAAGAAAGCTGACCCAGAAGGGAAAATGGATAACATTGTATAAGGCAAAACTAAAAAATGCCACAGTGATTATGAAGGAGGGAAAATTGTATCTCCACCTCTCCTTCCGGTGGGGACAGGAGGAAGACCTGGAGATTGAATGATCTTCCTCTCTCTTTTTTCCATGATCTCCTCTGCAATTCTCATACTAAACAGTAATACTAAGAGGATGAAAAATGCCAAGGATGCACCGCTGATCCCTCCTATACTTAAGGAGTAGTTCCATCCATAGGTTTGTGATGTGAAGGGATAGAGAGGGGTTATAGTGCCACCTTCCCAGACGGTATCGGAGAACATATGAGAGATGGAATTTCCTAACATGAGGAATGATATATGCACAAGTCCTCTTTTATTGAAAGTATATCCTAAAAAAAGAATAAGAAGGGGAAGCTGCATCATGAAGATGAGATTATGTGTAAGGTTCCCATTGATTAAATGAGCACCATCCGTGATGAATTCCATTACAACTGCAGTAAGGAGAATTATGTGAATCTTCTTTTTGAAGTTAGGGAAGATTATAATACCTGCTAATATACCCAGAATTATGTGAAAGAGAGCATTTCCGAAGGGAGAGTAAAGGAAGAAATTCATTACATTCATATTTACTCTTCATCACCACTATTTAAAATCCTAACGTTGTGAAAATCTCGAAAGATTCTTGGTAATGATTTTCATTTGAGATAATCAGGGTGCAAAATATTTAAAAGGAGCGGTATTTGATTTTATCATGGATGATAATGCACAGCTGGAGAAGATAGTAAAGGTTCTTACGGATGGCTATGCCATAAAGATTCTGGTTGCCACAAATAAGGAGGGAAAAAGTGCAATTGAGCTAAGTCAAGAGCTTGATGTTCCTATCGCGGCTTGTTACCGTCGTCTTCATGCCCTTGAGGAGGTAGGACTTATAGAATCCCAGGAGAAGATTACTCCCAAGGGGAAAAAGATGAGATATTACAGATCAAAGGTGAAGAAGGCAAATATAAGGATAGAGGATAATAATCTTATCATAGAGCTCTCCTATTTAAATGGCACCGTGAAGAAATACATAGGGAAGATCATAGCAGGATAAATATGAACCCTTCTGAGATTTCTATGGCAGAAAAAATTTCGGAAATTCTACCAGAGGAAGGAGTATGGATAGTGGATGTGAGGACAAATCAGCTCATAAGAATGATACTGATATTTCTCAAGGCTCTCTCAGGAATAAAGAATAGGAGGGGTTTGATAATAACAATAGAAAGACCGCATCATTATCTCACCTATCTTCTGGGTATCCATGGTATTTCCCAGAGGAATTTGACATATGTGGATATTGCTTCCTCTCCCAAGAAAATTATCGAGTTTCCAATATCATTGGGAAGCTCTGATATTTTCATAGGTGGATTTCTCCTTAGGGATTATGTTGAGCCTCAGGACTATGATTTTATACTTGTGGATAATTTAGCACATACAAGAATGTATCTAAGCAGAGAAACTCATAACAAGATAGTGAAAAATCTGGTAGAAATAGCTAAAAAAGAACGCCTGCTTTCCATTTTCCCAATTGATAGGGATAGAAGTCCTGAAATTTACAAGCTTTTGAAAAAGCATGCCATGCATGAGCTCAAATGGGAGGAGGTGATGAAAATTGCAGATTAGTCGCCTGCCCTCAGGAATTAAAGGTCTAGATTCTCTCATAGAGGGAGGATTTCCAATACCCTCAATAATACTGGTTTCGGGCTCTGCAGGCTCGGGTAAGACAACATTTGCATTTCAGTTTCTGATGGAAGGAGCCAAGAGAGGAGAGAAGGGAATATATATCTCAACCCTGAGTGAGAGCTGGGACTGGATGCTGAGGTTCATGTCAACCTTCCAGTTTTTCGATGCAAGATATGTGGAGGATGGCACTATAATCTACATAGATCTCGGAAGTGAGCTTGCGGAGCTGGATGAAATGAAAATCTTGAATAAGATAAGGGATGTGATAGCATATCATACTCCCCAAAGAATGGTTATAGATCCCATCAATGTTGTGAATAACTATGTGAAGAACTATCGCCAGTTTATGTTCGAGCTTGTAACAATGCTCAAGGAGTGGTCCACGGTAACCCTCCTCACAGGTGAGGTAGGGGAAGGGGAGAAGTATCCCGTGGATGTGGGCTATACTGCGGATGGCATAATTAGCTTAATAATGAGGAGTGAGGGAGATATAATAAAAAGATATGTGCAAATTTTGAAGATGAGGGGCACTGCCCACAGCTTATCCAATCATCCCTTGGAAATTACCGGTGAGGGCATTGAGGTTCTGCGGGCAAGATTTTAATCCAGCTTTTCTCCAGTTATGCGGTAATACATATCTATGTAAAGCTGTGAAACCTCCTTAATCATCTCATCTGGAAGTGGAGGTATTGGTGGCTCTTCCAAACCTTTTTTCCTTGCTTCCATAAGTTTCTCGTGATATCCTATGCGTCTGTAGTACTGCCTTACAAACTCCTTACTCAGCTGAACTATCTCTCCATTCTCATACTTCTCTTTATCCCACCATCTATCCTCATCCAATGTTCCAAATGTATCTACCACATATATTTCTCTTCCTTTTCCCAGGGCAAATTCCTTCTTTCCATCCACATGGATCAAATTTCTTTTTTCAACATCATTCTTTATTATCTCATCTATTTTCAGAATGATCTCTCTTATTTCCTCGATCTCCCCTTTGGTCAAACCTCCAATCTCCTGTGCCTCTTTCCAGTCCAGTTTTCTGTCGAATTTTTCAAACTTTGTGGTTATCTCAAAGTAGGGCTCCGGCAACTTTTCACCATATTTGGGCATATTCCTGTATCCCAAACTCTTGTAGTCCACCTTTCCCTCCTTTATTCTGTCATATAGGGAGCCTGCAAGATAGTATCGGGTTATAAACTCAAGAGGTATTAGATAATTTTCATCCCCAATACCAGGCTTATCCAGAATTCTAAATCTCTTCACAATCATCTTTGAATCCTCACAGCTTATGTAGTGATTTTTAATTCCCTTCTCGCCTATTTTGCGGAACCAGAAGGCAGAACTCTTGCAGAGGGTTTCACCTTTCCTGGGTATCTTGGAGGGAATAATCTTGTCAAACACTGATATGTTATCTGTAAAATAGAACAATAGCTGGTCATCATTAAAGGAATACACTTCCTTTACCTTCCCCTTTCTCAACAGTTCCATAAAAAGAGATAAAAGAGGAGGGATAAAAAATTAGCGGTTGGCCATCATCTGAAGATATGTATAGAGTTGATGCACATAGCTCTTTATGCTCTGTATATCCTTTTCCAATGACCGTATATCCATTTCCAATCTATTGACCTTCTCTTCAAGCCTAGCAAGCCTTTCACTCAAATCCTCTGGAGATACCATTCTCTCTCACCTCATGTTGGTGGAGGCGGCGGCAAAACTGTAGGCGGTGGAGGTTTCCATGATAATCCAAGAGCTCCACCGATTATACCCAGTATGAAGCCTATGAAAAATCCACCGCCAATGAAAATGCTCAGGATCGAAAATACGAGCACTATAGTGGCTCCACTCTTCACCTTATTTGGATCTCTCATCATCAGCGCACCAAGAAGTACGAGGATGCCAAACACTATACCTATGGCCACCAATGCAACTCCAGCTATGGGAAGTATTGCTGCCACAGATGCTCCTATCGCCGAGATAAGCAGTCCATTTAGAAGGATGAATATCCCTGCTATCAATGATAGTACAAACGCCGTTGAAGGATAACTCTCACTCACGCCATCACCCAATAATGATACATGTTTGCATATAAATAATTTCCGTAGCCATCAGGTGAAAAACTGGACGAAAGATTAAATAGAGGAATTCGATATTTCCGCATGCTCGTAATTCTGCTTGCAGGTATGCCTGGAGCGGGAAAGGAGGAATTTGTAAAAGTAGCAAAGGAAATGGGATATGTGATAATAAGAATGGGAGATGTTGTGAGAGAATTTGTAAAATCTTTAGGATTGGAGCTGAAGGACAGTATAGTGGGTGGAATAGCAAATGATGAGAGGAAGAGGCATGGAATAGATATATGGGCAAAGAGAACTGTTGAGAAAATAGAGAGGATGGATGAGAAGAAAATAGTAATAGATGGAATAAGATGCATAGAGGAGGTGGATATTTTCAGAAAAAAATTTGGAGATAATGTTATTCTCGTGGGTATTTTTGCTCCTCGGAAAATGAGGTTTGAGAGGATATTGAAAAGGAAAAGGGAGGACGATATTTCATCCTGGGAGGAATTGGTTAAGAGGGAGATGAGAGAATTATCCTGGGGACTTGGAAATGTATTTGCCCTCAGCGATTATATGATGGTGAATACTTCCTCACTGGAGGACTTCAGAAAAGATGTCAGAAACTTTCTTCTCGCTCTTGAGAAAGAGAAGGGTGATCCTTGAAGCAATTTTGTAAATTTTATTTTTACTTTTGGCAGTTTTGAGAATGCTTCCCGGAGGAGCCACAAAGGGAATCTCTCCCCATATAAAACTCACCTCCCCCTCTTCCATAATCTCTCCTTCCAGGGGGAATTCTCCCTGTAACTGGTATATATCTCCATCTTTTAGAAGATACCAGTTTTCTCCATCGTATTTATAATGCTCCTCGTACTCTCCAAATTTTATATAGCCGGGAGAATCAATTTTTGAGAAGTAATACCATCCCTTATCCTTCGGCACTCTATAAAATTTTCTCTCTTCAGGATTCACTATTAAAAGGCTTCCGCAGTAGGGACAGGTGAGCATCCTAGCATAGCTCCTATCTCCCAGCTGGGCATAGCAGGTGGGACACTGCCATGTGAGTCTCATATGCTTGCCCCCATAATTGCCTCTGCTATTTTTATGGCCCTTATATTCTCCTTCACATCGTGAACCCTTACAATGGAGGCACCCTTGAGTACAGCCACAATATTACTTGCTATTGTTCCCTCCAATCTTTCCTCAATATCTAAATTAAGAATCTTTCCTATGAAACTTTTTCGCGATGTTCCTATAAGTATGGGTTTTCCTAGGGATTTAAATGAATTCAGATTTTTGAGAATTACGAGATTGTCCTCCACTCTCTTTCCAAAGCCTATGCCAGGATCTATTATAATTTTATCTTCTTCTATCCCTTTGCTTATTGCAAATTCAATTCTATTCCTCAAAAACCTTATGATATCGGCAACGGTGTCTTCATAGGTGGGATTAAGCTGCATGTTTTTAGGCTCACCTTTCATATGCATAATAACAACAGCGGCATCGTAATCCTTGATGACTTCAGCCATCCCCTCCTTGCGAAGTCCATATATGTCATTAACTATGCTTGCTCCTCTCTTGAGGGCTTCCTCCGCCACCCTGGGCTTATAGGTATCTATGGATATCGGTACCTTCAAATCGTCAAGATTTTCAAGCACTGGAATAATCCTCCCAAGCTCCTCCTCCTCACTCACTGGAGATGAAAAAGGTCTGGAGGACTCCCCTCCAATATCAATTATATCCGCTCCCTCTCTCACCATCTCATGCACTCTTTTAACGGCATTTTCCACTGTGTAATATTTTCCACCATCGGAAAAGGAATCGGGCGTGACATTGAGAATTCCCATGATTTTAACAGGTGGAACATTTATCCTATAATTCCTCGCCTTTATTTCAAACTCATATGTGCGATAATTTTCTATACTCTCCTCCATTTCTTCAGCTATTATTTTTCCTTTGAATGGCTGCTTCTTCATCTTCTCAATAAGAATTTCAAACTGTCTTTCAGTTCCAAATAATATAGCATCTGTGGTGTCACATTTCAGGGCAGCGGTGCACCAGGGAAGGGCACATTCCATATCCGCTGCCAGTGCCTCCTGTTTGAGTAAAAGGGCAGCCTTAAGAGGTATGTCCTCCAATTTAATGCCATAAAACTTGCCTTTTTCTCTCATAATTTCTATACCATCCTCAGATACTCCTATTTTCTTCATTGCCTCTTCAACATCATTTATTATATGGGCATTGAACATAAATGGGAGATGGGATGATAGGTTAAAAAATTAATCCACGAAGGGGGGCTTTGCCCCCTCTCTACACCCCCCAGAAGGGGCACCGTAGGTGCCCCTTTCTAAACCCCCACTTTTTCTTTCCGGGTAAAGCCGCTTTCTTTCTAAGAAAGGGGCTTTGTTTGGGGGTAAAGCACCTTTTTTAAAGGGGCTTTTGGGTAAATGAGCAACCGAAGGTTGCGAGCAAGCCTCACGATTTTGTGAGGCTCTGACCCCTTTTCTAAAGGGCTTTTGGGGGTTCGGAAGGGTTGATAAGGGCGGGGAAGGCGCCCTTATTTTCTTTCTAAGAAAGGTGCTAAGTGGACCGGGCGGAAGGAGCAAAAACTTGGTTTTGTGAGTAAAACTGAAAATAATTTTTCTTCTTTGGGGATAAAGCACCTTTCTTTCTAAGAAAGGTGCTTTATAGCTTATCTTTTCTTGAACTCTGTATAACCACACTTACCGCAGGAGTAGCGGTCCTCATGCTCGGCCATGAATACACCAGGTCCACATTTAGGGCAGAATCTTCTCTTGCGAATAAGTTTGCCGTCCTTAATTTCATAAAGCTCTCTTTTTTCCATATTCATTCCTCCTCCTTCTTTTCTATAAGCTTATTTCTCAACAAGACATATTCTGGCTCAGTTTTAAGAGCATGCTCCACACTCTCATATATCTTGGCAAATCCCCTAGTAACTGGCGCACCAAAAGAGGTATGCATTCTTTCAAGCACCACTCTATTTTTCTCAGCATTAAGATTGGCTGCCAGTAAATTGCGAACATCCTCTCGTGTGGGAGTTTTATCTTTAATATGAACTACCTCAAATTGAACCTCCAATCGATGAAGCAATGGATTCTCCCTCTTCTCTATGATTTTGAGTTCCATCTCTATACCTCCATTTCCTTTATTATCTCCTTAACTTCCTTCTTATCTTCATCACTTATTTTTATCATGACTACACCCGTATTGGGCATCCCATATATAACTATAGCGCCTATGGGTGCAAAATGAACCACCGGGATAACTGCAAGATCCTCTTCCCCATCCACCTCTATCCTCCACCTCTTTTTGGAGTGAATAGCTTTTCTTACAACCTTCCAAAGTTCGGGGGTTATGGTTCCCGGGGGATTGGAAACCTTCACAACATTCTCTCCAAATTTTTTTATGCGTTCATCTTCGTATTTTCCCCTCTTGGTTCTGTAATCCACAATAGCAATTTTTGGTTCCTTACCAAGCTTAAGGAGTGTGGAGGTAACAACATCTCCCACACATATAATCTCTCCCTCCAAATTTTTAATCTCTCCCTCACTCACAAGCTCTCCATGAACCTCTTGCAATTTTTTCCTCGTTTTTTCACGGAGTATGAGAGGCTTATCTAACTCGGAGAGCAAATTCTCCATTATCGGCCCCCATTTCTGCAGCTATTCTTGATTTCTCCTTGACCAGAATGAAAACATAGCCATGCCATTCATCTGTCGTCTCACCACCACAGTAGGGACATATATCCTCAGTGGTGATCCTCCTGCAGTTTCTACAAGCCTTAAGCTCTTTCTTCATTTCTTACCCTCCTTCTGCTCACCTTTTACAAGCTCTTCGATCCACTCAAATTTCCCCAATCCAGGTTGACGCATAGTCAATCCAATTTTACTCTGTCTTGGATTCGCATCATTTATGCTCAGTGCCACTATTCTTGCAATCACCTTATCCTTAACTCTCAGGGTTTTCTTGCTCTCTTTACCTATGAACCTCTTGTTTTCAACATCCACATCTATAACATCATCCATTATCTGGCTTATGTGAAGAAGTCCATCTATCGGCCCAAATCTTATAAAAGCACCGAATTTCAAGGCATCCACAACATCCCCAACTATAACCTCCTGAAGCTCTGGATGAAATGCAAGGGCTTTAAATCTCACCTTTTGATAAACTGCCCCATCTCCAGGAACTATAATCCCATCACCTACCTTCTCCAGGGAGAGAAGAAGAACTATTATGTATTTTCTCTCTGCAGGATCCTTCACCTCTTCCCGCGGGAAAGAATATACATTACCCTCGATTTTTTCCCGGGCAAGGTCCTCTATAACCTCATCTATATCCTCCCCGAGAAGCGGTGGGGGTATCCTAATTACATCTTCCTGTTCCACTATCAAATACATGCTTGGGCGAAAGTTCAAGGAGTTTATAAAGTTTCCCCTTACCCACTCTTTTTGACTCACCCATTAAAATTTGTTTTTATACACAGATTTTCGATGTCTCACATGATAAATTATTATCTCCTTCCTTTCCTCATCCACCTGATATATTATCCTGTAATTTCCAACCCTCAATCTGTATGTCCGTTCTGTCCCTCTAATCTTTTTTGAATCTCTCGGATATGGGTCATTTTCCAATTCATCTATTGCCCTAACTATCCTCTTTATTACATCTCTTGGTAGCTTCAGGATCTCTTTCTCCACCGATCTCTTGAGCTTAATCAAGTAGCCCATCCTTCTTCAGCCTCTTTTTCAACTCCACAAAGGATATCTCTGGCTCTTCCTTTCTTTCTGCTATTATCTTCAAATCTCTTAAATCTTCCAGTAACCTCTCATACTCTTCTATCGGCAGTATTACCGCCTTCTTTTCACCCATTTCCCCTACTATGTACTCCACTTTCCCCACAGCCATATTTCTACTCATCCCATCATTTTATTTAAATATTCCTTGCATGTCCTCTCCGCTATTTTCCCATCTTTCTATCAATATTGCTAATTTACATCTAACTTGAGGCATCTTCGATATTCCAAAATTATTTATTCCACCTCATCCTTGGGGAAAATAGGATGATAAAACTGGCAATATTTGATCTGGATCAAACTCTGTTAAACACACTTCCGCGATTTCACAGGATATTCAATCTTGCGTTAAAGCATTTTAAAGCTCCCGAGATATCATGGGAGGAGTTTATCTCATCCTATGAGGATGATACACTCAACAAATTCATCCCCATTGAGCCCAGAAAATTCTGGGACTACTTTTTGGAGCATTACAACGATGTTGAATGTATTCGAGATACTTTAATAGATGGAGCCAGTGAATGCCTGAGCTATCTACAATCCCTCGGTATCAAGATAGTTATAATAACCGGTAGAATGGTATCTCGCCAGGAAGTATGGAAAGAGTTAAGAAGATTTGAAATAGATAGATATGTGGATTTTGTCTACACCCGCCTGGATAACTATGAGGATGGAAAGAAGAGAACCGAGCTCATAAGGGAGGCCATGAGAAAATTTAAAGTCGAGGCTCACGAAACAATTTTTGTTGGAGATTACTGGCCAGACATGGAATCCGGTAGAGAAGCAGGGGTATTTACCATTGGTGTATTAACAGGTCTGGAGAGCGAGGAAAAGCTTCGAGCCCATGGGGCTGATGAGGTTATTGAGAGCGTGAAATTTTTACCTCACCTTATAAGGGAGTTTGAAACCCGATTCGGGGGAGCCTTTAAATAGTTTAAATGACTTGGTTCTCCCAAGTGGTATTAAAAACTCATTGTGAGAGAATTTTCGAGATTGCGGGTATGGGCATATATAGAGCTACTCTCGAAGGCAAAATAGTTTATGTTAACACTAATCTTGCAGAACTTCTGGGATATGCTCCCGGAGAACTCAAAGAAAGAACTTTTGAGGAACTGATCTGCCCTACTTCTCAATTTCAGCGAAAAAAGTTCAGGGATGATTTGGAAAATAGAGGTTACCATGTGGGAACATATGGATGGAGCACTAAAGATGGAGAGATCATCTATCTCAGGGAATTTACACTTAGGGTGGAAGAGGATGGAAAAGTATACTATGAGGGGATAGTGGAGAACATAACTTCACTGGTTAGAGCATGTGAGGCTGAGAAGGAGGCTAGGGAGGAATTGATTCTTCTTTTCAACAGCATACCTGAGTCTGTTATTGTATTATCAGAACAGCAAATAATTCTAGATGCAAATAGTGCTACCTTAAAGCTTCTCAATAAATCTAAGGAGGAAGTTATAGGAAAGAAGTGCTATGAGCTATTTCATGGAACATCATCACCACCGCCAGGCTGTCCATTTGTTGAGATGGTGAAAAAGGGTAATGGCATGAGATTCAATGAAATGGCGATGGAGGCCCTGGATGGAATATACCTTGTCAATGTGGTTCCCTACATTCCCTCTGAAAATGAGAGAAAAATTCTGCATTTTGCCAGGGACATCACCGCTATTTATGATATGGAAGAGAAGCTGATCACATCCCTCAAAAGATACAACGAAACACTTCTCCTGCTTAACAATATACTGCATATTTTACTGAGGGAGAAAGATGAGGATGTATTGATGGAGAGAATCACCCAGGAGATTCTCCATGTTGAGAATTTTGAAAGTTGCTGTATTTCCATGAAAAATAGAAAATTTGAGGATAGAATGAGCTTCTATGGATGCAGGGAGAAAAAGATGAGAGTGTGGATGGCACAACTTCTTGAAAAGTTGGATACAAAGGATACCTATTATCATATAAGTGTGGATGGGAGTGCAATAGTTCTTCCCATGAGAGTTGATGGTAGAATTTTGGGTTATATGGCAGTAAAATTGATGAATGAGCTTAACGATGAGGAACTCAAGCTTCTTCAGGCAATAGCAGATGATATAGCCTTCACGGTTGAAGCACTGAGGTTAGAGAAGGCACACAAGATTGCCTACCGTGAGATCGAGAAGAATATGGAAGATTTAGCCTTCATGATCGATGGCATAAGGAATCCACTGGCAGTTATAATGGGCGTGGCGGAGGTGGAACTCAAGGGCCAGATTAGGGAAAGGATAATAAAAGAGGTAGAGAGGATAAATAGAACCACGATAAAAATTGATGAAATCTGGAAAAGATCAGAAGAGCTAAGAAATTTTTTGAGTAGAGAATAGAAAAAAATTTATGTGCGTGGTATCTATATCCATACTTCATGAGAAAAATCAAGGTCCGGGACATAAGAAATCTTATAACTCAAAAAGCATCAATAGTTCACAGGGATGATTCTCTTCTTAAAGTTGCAAAGAAGATAGTGGATGATCCAAAAACCCGGGCCGTTTATGTGGTGGATGATAATGAAAAACTTGTTGGTATAATTCCAGTCATAGAGCTTGTGCAGTATCTCTATTCTGAGTATATCCCCCAGGAATATATCCTGTATAGGTTTCCAATTTTGCTGAGTGGAAAGCCCAGGGCAGGGGACATAATGCTTCCTCCAGTGTATGTGCATGATGATGAGAAGATAACGGATGCTTTCATAAAGATGTTCAAGAACAACTTAAAAGAGTTGCCCGTTGTGGATGAAAATATGCACATCATTGGAGATTTAAATATCCTGGAGATGATTGTTGCCTGGATAGAGAGTGTTGAAAATGCTGATTGAACTAGCCCTATCTCTGCTCCTGGTTAAAATAGTAGATGAAATATTCATGCGAAAGAATCAACCCGTGGTGATAGGTGAAATTCTCATAGGAATTCTTTTCTCCATATTCAACTTTCTTATGCCTGAGAAGGGGATAATAGGGAGCTACTCTTTTTCCTTAAACCTGGAAGTGGCTCATCCTGCATTCCAGTTTTTTGCAGAAACTGGAATTCTTCTTCTTCTCTTTGTTTCAGGCATGGAAACGAATTTGCAGGATCTAAAAAAAAGCGGCAGGTATGGATTAATGACGGGTGCATTTGGGGTCGGCATAACTTTTCTCCTTGTTTTTCTATTCGCCATTTATATTCTTCATATGAGCATGAGAACTAGCATGGTTCTCGCAACAATATTCACAGCGACCAGTGTGGGTGTTACCGTGCGAACCATGATGGAGCTCGGGATATTGAATACCAAGGTTGGCAATACAATTTTAACAGCTGCAGTAGCAGACGATGTTTTTGGAATCGTACTTGTGACTGTAGTTCTCAGCCATGGAGAGCTCATAGAGCTTGCTTTTGGCCTATTATTATTTTTTGTGGGTGTTTATATTCTGGCCAAGTTCAATATAATTGAAAGAATGATGAGCTACGCTGATAAATTTTTCCATGGTCCCTATGGTCTTGTTACAATTTCTCTTGGCCTGATGTTCCTTTTTGCCTATCTTGCAGACATTTCCCATATTGCGACAATCACAGGAGCTTTCTTTGTGGGACTTTTCATTGGACAGTCCAGACAGGAGAGGAAGATTATAAATCCCCTGAGGACCATAGCATACTCTCTCTTTATCCCCATATTTTTCATCAAGGTGGGTACCTTGGTGGATATTCCCATGCTAGAGAATTTCAATCTGTATCTTCTCGGAGTTATTCCGGTGGTATTTGCAGGAAAAATTGTTGGCTGTGCTCTAGGTGCTAGGATAGGTGGTCTGGATATGAAAAGTGGGTGGAGAGTTGGTGTTGGGATGGCCCCGGAAATGGAGGTTGCATTGGTTATAGCTACACTTGCCTATGGAAAAGGTGTGTTTGGACAACCTCTTGGAAGTCAAATAATGGCTTTAACAATAACCTATGTAATTGTATCATCTCTTACGGTTCCAGTGCTCCTGAAACATTTATACAGAGGAGAGGGAGAAATTGGTAAATCCTAATTTTAAAAAAGGAATATACAATGTACCTCACACGATACTTCACATTTTGGGATTACAAGATAATAGAGTGCTGGAGGATTTCAAAGGATGTCATTCCTCTAGAATTGTTTTTATTCTGGTGGATGGAATGGGAATAAATGTTATTAAAACTCATTTTGGAGATAAATTTCAGCATTATACCTTGCTTACTTCCCTTTTTCCAAGCACGACAGCAAATGTTTTAACCACAATTCTCACAGGCTTGAGTCCCAGGGAGCATGGGATTCTAGAGTATCGCCTCTACTATGAAGTTTTTGGGAATGTGATAAAAACTCTTCCGTTTTCTCCTCTGGATGCTTCAGAAAACGATGTACTTTTAAAGATGGGTGTATCCCCTGAAAAACTTTTTTATCTTCCCACAGTATTTGAAAAACTTGAAAAGGAGGGGATTAAAAGTGCAGCTTTAATAAGAAGAGAATATTCCCACACCTCCTATACCCACAATCTTTTAAAGGGTGCAAATATCGTACCCTATTCCTCTTTAGAAGATGCGTTTGTCAAGATTTCTAAGAGAAAAGAAGCTCTCCTGTTTGTGTATATAGATTATTTAGATACCGTAGAGCATAGATATGGTCCAAACTCTCCCCAAACCGCTGAAATGCTTGGTAAAATTCTCTATCAACTGGAGAATCTCAGAAGAAGAGAAATAGGGGCGATTATGGTAACTGCGGATCATGGTCTTGTGGAAATAAAAAGAAAGATCATCCTCGATTTGCATTGTCCATTTCCTCTGGGTGGTAGTCCGAGGGATGTTTTTCTCTATTCCTGCAATTTGGATGATGTGGAGGGATACGGGATCGAGATTTTACTAAAAAAAGAGATTATTTCTTCAAATATTTTAGGACCTGGAGAGGAGAATATAGCTTTAGAAAAGAGAGTACCTGATTACCTCCTTCTACCACCAGAAAATGTGGGAGTTTGGGACACCAGTTTTGAGCTTAAAGGGTTGCATGGGGGATTATCTCCGGAGGAAATGCTTATTCCCTTTATTTTCATTCCAGAGAAAAGTTAATTACCTCCATTTTCATGGGTGGAGAGGTGAAAGAATGGAGCCTCAAGAAATGATGGGTAAATATAAACAGGAGGTAGAGGAATATCTGCGAGAATTTTTCAATGAGAAGAAAAAGGAGCTTGAGCACTGGAGCTCAAGGGAGGCATGCGAGATTCTTGAGGAATACACGCTGCGGGGTGGTAAGAGGATAAGAGCCATTCTTATGATTATGGGTTATAGGCTATATGGAGGTAATATGGGAAGAGATATAATAAAAGCTGCAAGCTCTTTGGAACTCGTGCAGTCATATCTTCTCATTCATGATGATATAATGGATGAGAGTGAGTTGAGGAGAGGAAAGAAGACTGTGCATAAAATATATGAGGATATCCATCTCAAGAGAGGCTACGGAGGCAGCCCCAAAAGATTTGGAGAGAATATGGGAATAACCCTTGGTGATCTGGCAAATGCATACGCCCTGGAAATACTATCCTCCTCCAATTTTCCTGCAGATAGGAAAATAAAGGCCATAGAGAAACTCAACGAAATTATTGAGTACACTGGATATGGGCAGATAATAGATATATACTCGGGTATGGTTGAGGAGTTCAGGGAGGAGGATTTGCTACTGCTTCACAGGTACAAGACTGCAAGATACACCATAGAGGGTCCACTTATTCTGGGTGCAATATTGGCTGGGGAATCTGGCAAAGGTCTTGAGAAGTACGCGATTTCTGTGGGTGTGGCATTCCAGCTTCATGATGATATCCTGGGACTATTTGGAAACGAGGAAAAGCTTGGAAAACCTGTAACCAGTGATCTAGCTGAAGGGAAAAAGACACTGCTGATAATTAAAGCCCTTGAAAATGCCAGCGAGGAAGAGAGAAGGGAGATATTCAACGCACTTGGAAATCCCGCGGTTACCATGGAACAGCTTGAAAGGGTGAGGGAAATAGTCAAAAAAACAGGCTCCCTGGATTATTCAATTAAGATGGCTACAAGGCTTATTGAGGAGGGAAAGAGTGCGCTTCGCCATCTTGAGGTTAAAGATGAAGAGGCTAGAAGCTTTTTACTATGGCTTGCAGATTACATAATAAAGAGAAGCTACTAAAAAATTTATACATCTTTTCCTTTCCACTCTTGATGAGTCAGTTTGTGGGGGAACTTGCTGCACTTTTCGCTGCACTCTCTTGGACATTTGCATCCACTTTATTTACATCTGCTGGAAGGAGAATAGGGGCGTTGAATCTTAATGCTTTCAGAATAGTGATCGGTGCGTCTCTTCTCTCTATTGCACATTTTTTTCTTTATGGCAGCTTCTTTCCTCTTGTGAATATTTCTCAGTTTTTTTATCTTTCTCTCAGTGGGATAATAGGACTTGCAATTGGTGATTTTGCGTATTTTGGATCGCTTATTACCATAGGACCCAGAAAAGCTATTCTGGTATCCTCTATGGCACCCATATTTTCTCTTATTGGAGGCTATCTTGCACTTCAGGAGATTCCCTCCCTTATTTCTGGAATTGGAGTGTTTCTGGTTCTTCTGGGAGTCTGGATCGTCATAATTGAAAGGGAGGAAAAGGAATACGTGCACGGAAACAAGCTTAAGGGCGTGGCTTTGGGAATAATAGCCGCTGCAGGACAGGGTATAGGCGTGGTGATCTCCAAGTATGGTATGTTGAAAGCCGGGAGTGTTGTGGCACCATTATCCGCTGCTCTAATTCGCGTGGTGGTTGCTTCTCTTGTGATCTGGCTCATGCTATTTGCCTGGAGAGGTCCCAGACAGTTATTTTCCTCCTTGAAGGATAGAACTGCTCTCAAAATCTCTCTTCTTGGCTCATTCATAGGTCCCTTTGTTGGTCTCTGGTTATCAATGATAGCCATAAACTATGCGCAGGTGGGTATAGCTTCCACACTTATGTCTCTGACACCTATAATGATAATTCCCGTTGTTCATTTCGTTTACGGGGAGCATGTGAATTTGAGAGGTATAGCTGGTGCCATAATTGCTGTAATAGGAGTGGCCCTAATTTTCCTGTTCTAAGAAGAATAAATAAATATACCAAGGAGATATCCGCATGTGAAGCATAGAGCATATTTAGAGATGGAAGATTCGGGAGAGCTTTATGAGGCTCTGAGAGTTGAAGCAGGTCGCGAAATTCCCAGAACAGAAGTGAAAATTGAATGGTTTCAGGGGAAACTCAAGATGAAAATCAGAGCGGAGGATTTGCATGCTCTCAGAGCCGCATTAAATTCCTATTTGAGGTGGATAAATCTTGGATATGAGGTAATGGAGGTGATAGAAGATGGTAGAGCTTAAATTAACACCCTATTTGCAGGAGAAATTGCAGCAGGCTCAGAGGCTTCAGGCAGAGCTTGAAAGTATAGTAGCTCAGAGATATCAGCTTGAGATAAACCTGAAAGAGGTGGAGAAGAGTCTTGAAGAACTTGAGAAGGTTGATGAAAATACGCCCATTTACAAGAGCGTGGGTAGCATCCTGGTAAAGGCAAAGAGTAAGGAAGAGGTAAAAAAAGAGCTTGAAGATAAAAAAGAGACACTGGAAATAAGAATTAAAGCCATTAAGAGACAGCAGGAATTATTACAGAAGAAATACGAAGAAATACAGAGAGAATTTGCATCGGCCTACGGAGGCGGGTCAGTATCAGGCTAATACTCATGCATAAAAATGCAGACCTCGATGCCCTTGCCTCCGCTTTTTATCTTAAAGAATATTTTGGAGAGGCTGATATAGCTGCAGATGGTCTAGATAGAATTGCAAAGTCCTTTGTGAGGAAATTCAATATAGAAATTTTGAGTGAAATAGATGAGGAAAAATATGATGAGATACTCACTGTGGATACTGCAAGTTTTGAGCAGCTTGGGAAATTCTCAAATGTGAAGGTGGATGTTGTATATGATCATCATGAAAGCAACAATATGAATGCTAAAATGAGATTTGTAGATTCTTCCTATCCATCCTGTGCAGAGTATCTTTATGATCTTCTCAACTACAAACCATCTAAGGAGGCATCTATTCTTTTGCTTGGAGGAATAATCATGGATACCCAGTGGTTCAGGCATGCTCGAAGGGATACATTTCGAATCTTCCATGAAATTCTTCTCCTTCATGATCTTGAAATGAATGATATTTCAGATGTTCTGGAGGACAACATAACTTTTGGAGAGAAAATATCTGTGCTTAAAAGCTTTCAGAGGATGAAATATAGAACTGTAGGAGATAAAATCATATGTGGCACTTATGTGAGCAGCAATGAAAGTATATGTGCCACTTCACTTCTTCAATTCTGCGATATTGTATTCGTGTCCTCTCAGAGAGATAAAAATGTTCGCGTTACTGCAAGATCCAAGGACCATAATCTTCTTTATATATTTGAGGAGCTCTCAAAGGATTTTCAATGTAGTTTTGGAGGTCATAAAAAGGCTGCGGGTGCAAATTGCATGGGGGATAAAGAGGCCATTATAAATGCACTTCTTGCAATATCCTCCCAGTTGCTGAAAGGGTAAATTTAAATATATCTCACCCATATAGTCATGATGTTCAAGGGAAAGGATATTGTATCAATAAAGGAGCTTTCAAAGAAAGAGATAGACAGAATTTTTGAAGTGGCCGAAGAGATGATACCCATTGCACGGGGAGAGAAGAAAAGTGAAATTCTCCGAGGTTATGTGTTAGCCACACTATTTTTTGAGCCCTCTACACGAACAAGATTATCCTTTGAGACGGCGATGCATAGATTGGGCGGAGGTGTTATAGGATTCAGCAACCCTAAAGCCACTTCAATCTCCAAGGGGGAGACCTTGGCAGACACCATAAGAATCATCGATCTCTACAGTGATGTTATAGTGATAAGGCATCCATATGAAGGGTCAGCAAGACTAGCCGCGGAATTTGCTCAGCATCCTGTTATAAACGCAGGTGATGGAGCCGGGCAGCATCCCACACAAACTCTTCTGGATCTCTTCACGATGACAAGAGAATTTGGAGATATAAAAGGTCTGAACATAGCTCTCATAGGAGATCTGAAATATGGAAGAACGGTGCATTCTCTGGCATATATTTTGAGTGAACTTGGGGCAAACATATATCTAGTTTCCCCCCCACTTCTGAGAATGCCAAAGCACATCATAAGAGAGCTTAAGAGTAGACCCGTTGAGGTGGATAATCTGGATGATATAGTGGAAGAGGTGGATGTCTTCTATGTCACAAGAATCCAAAAAGAGAGATTCCCTGATCCAACAGAATATAGAAAGGTAGCGGGAACTTATAGCATCACAGAAAAGCTTTTAAGCAAAGCTAAAAAGAGTGCAATTGTTATGCATCCTCTGCCAAGAGTTGGCGAGATAGCAACGGAAGTGGATAAGCTACCCCATGCAAGATATTTCCAGCAGGCATTCAACGGTGTTCCGGTGAGAATGGCTTTGCTATCGCTGGTTCTGGGGGTGGTCTAAGTGGATGAGGAAAAAACTCTGAAAGTCCAGAAGATAAAAAATGGGATTGTGATAGATCACATACCATGCGGCCGAGCGTTAAAAGTTCTGAAGATTCTCAACATTGAAGGCGACATAGGCTCTTCGGTGAGCATAGCAATGCATGTTAGAAGCAGATATGGCTGGAAAGATATAGTGAAGATAGAGGACAGATATCTGGAGGAGAAGGAACTGGATAAGATAGCACTCGTTGCACCCACAGCTACTGTGAATATCATAAAAAATTATGAGGTTGTTAGGAAGCACAAGGTACAGGTTCCAGATAAAATTGTGGGAATAGTGAGATGTACAAATCCAAGATGTATCACCAATCAGAATGAGCCTTTAACACCTGAATTCTATGTGATTTCCAAGGAGCCTCTGATTATAAAGTGCAAGTACTGTGAGAGAGATATGGAGTCTGAGGAGATAATTGAAAATATAATTTGAATTACTCAAAGAAATACCACAACTTCAACTGGAGTCCCATCCTCAAGATTTAACTCCTCTCTCAAATTTTTTTCTGCTATTACCTCGATGATATCTGTGTAATGTGTTCTCTCTGGGATTATAACTGCCCCATCCTTTCCATTTATTGTGCACAGAAATGCCTTCACATTTCCAAAGGTTCTGCCCTCCGAGACAAATCCCTTTATGCATATCCCTGGCAGATTTTTTAATGTTTCTACCTTATGTATATCCTTGGGATATACCCTGATATTTAGAGTTCCCGGATAGGGCTCAAAGAATAGCTTTTCCTTTATCTGACGATAGTAGCCCTCTTTCATTATGTAGTATTTTCCCTCTCCAAGTCCACTCACAACTTCCCCCGTGATTTCAACATATTCATTCAATTCAAATATCTTCTGATAATCTATGAACTCTCTTTTGAGAAGGTCCACACCTCTTTTTGTGAGCTTTACCGCCATTCTCTTTCCAGATTTTCTAACTTCCAGAAGTTCTAAATCCACAAGCTCTTTCAATTTTCTCGAGGCTGTTTGCTGACTGAAACCGCACTCTTCCCCTACCTTTTTCGTGGTAATTTCTACAAAATTTTTATGGGCATCGTGCAGACCAAGGAGTTTCAGTATCCTTATGAGATCAGGTGATATCATCAACCATCACCAGATGATTCTGCTTCATAAATATTACGGCGATTCCCTCTTTGATGAGCTTATTTATTAATACTCTATCATTGGTAACCACTGCAGCTTTAAGCTTTTTTGCCGCTTCTATCACACCACGATCTCCCAAGCTCTCGACTTCCACTCTCCTGTATTTATCTGCAAGTTGCAGTGCCGCTTTTGCCTCCCATCTCCTTCTCGCAACTCTTTCAAGCTCTCCTAAAACACAGGAGGGAACATATGCCTCATATTTTCCAAGCAGTCTTAACAGCTCCAGATCCAAATTTATTTTATATTCAAAGG
Source organism: Thermoplasmata archaeon (assembly GCA_021163705.1). GTDB lineage: Archaea > Thermoplasmatota > Thermoplasmata > Thermoplasmatales > Aciduliprofundaceae > S014-41. The sequence goes on from JAGGTO010000070.1 coordinate 23,736, forward strand.
GCATCATAAGAGCGTTGGCATCTAACACTACTCGCATCTTAGCTCACTACTCTTCCAAATGCAACATTCTTCTTTATCTTTAAAATTTGAACCTTCACCTTATCTCCCTTCTTGGTACCGGGAACATATATTGTGTAAGTATCATACTTTGCGATTCCATCTCCATCTCTGCTCAGATCTGTGATTTCGAGATCATAAACTTTGCCTTCCTGCAGTATGGTTCTTCCTATCTTCACATCTATCTTCGCATGCACAGGTCTTATTGCCCCACATGCCTTGCATACAAGGATCTCTATTCTTCCCTCCTTCCTGAGTTCAGTATCGGGAGAACCACATTCGTAGCATATTACATATGTCTTTATGTAACTCTCAATCCTGTTCTGGATGAGAGAGGGGGATACACGACCTTTAAGTATGAGCCTCTGTCCCTGAATGTTGCCAGCGGTTCCAAGCTCCCTCATAAGGTATTTGTACACATGCATCGGGTCCCTGTCCACACGCTTCACAATATCCATAAAATTGCGAATTATGGTGTTCTTACCCTCATGAATAACCTCTGCCTGGGGAATCTCAAATCTCTCGCGGGTAGCTATATTCTCCGGCAGAGCTTCACGAACCCTCTTAAGCAGGGAATCATAGTCATATAAATCCGTCATCTTCTTCACCTTTGAAGCCAAAATGGTGCAACATTTAAAAAACTTTTCATTTAGTGAGCATATCCTTTATCATCTTCTCCACTATCTCTATGAACTCCTCCTCCTTTCCCCTCGGGATGGATGCACCTGCAGCTATATTATGCCCTCCACCATATCCTCCCACTTTTGCAGAGGCCTCTTTCATTATGATGGAGAAATCCAGACCCTGATTTACCAATGCTCTTGGAGAACGAACAGATACCTTTATATTGCCGTCTTCACTGTTTGCAAAGGCGATTATAGGCAACTGCTCTTTTTCCTCGCTTAGAAGCATTGAAGCCACTATTCCCACAATGTTCTCATTTATTCTATCTCCGGCATGGAAATACTGCAAATACTCCCTCTTTATCAACCCAATCTCCTTCACAAAATTGAGACCTTCCACAAGGTTTCTTCTATGTCTATTGAGCATCCTTAAAGCTTCCTTATAACTGGAATCTCTATCTCCCAAACATACATTGTAACCGATTATTGCATTCTTGTACCTTCCACAGGCATTGAGTAATGTGGCAAATTCCTTAGCATCCCGGAGAGGCGTGCCCCTTTCCTCATTCTTCAGTATGTAAACCTCTCCTATTAGCCTCGAGGCAAGCTCATGACCATATCCCATTCTTAAAATCAGCTTAACTAGCTCAGAAAGTATAAGCCTTTTTTCTTCAAAGCTTAAATCAATCCATCTCCTCCAGTTCTCCCTCTTTAAAGGTATACCCAGATTCCTTAAGAAATTCATGCAAGCTCTCTCATCCCCTGTAAGAGTTGGCAATATGGGATCTGTAGAATACTGTAACATCTTGTAAACAGGCCTTGTCTCTCTACCAAAAAATCTTGCATCCAAAAAATAATCTATGTATCCCCATTCTTTCGCTTCTTTCAATATCAATCTGTTTGTCCCTATAAGCCGCAAATATTCACTATCCTGAAGGTCTCCTACAGCACCTACAATGGCAAGAGGGGCAAGATCCACATTCCTTCTATCAAGCTCCCTCGCAACAAAATATGTGGTACCTGCTCCACTTATATCCACCGCGCCATCTCTCCCAAATATGTGAGGATTAAGCTGAAGCACATCGGTCTTGCTCATCTCCTCAAAGAATGTTCTGAGATCCTTCCTCGCATGTTTTGGAACAATAACATCCTGACTGCTCGGCACATGATGATCGGTTATAACCGCATTCAATCCATACATCTCATGAATCATACCACTTCCAAGATCCGTGAACCATACAAGCGGAGGATTCTCGTCCTTTAATTCATCAATTTTCTTTTTATCAAGCTGCTTCACAAATTCTATTCTGAAGTCTTTCCCTAGCCTTTCTAAAGTCCGGGATGCTATACTCCCCGCCGTTATGCCATCAGCATCTATGTGACTCACAACAACTATTCTCTCCGCATCTCTTATTTTTAATGCAATCTCCTTAGCTCTCTTTAAAAATTCATTCACATTGGAGATTAATGACTCATCCTAAAAAATTTTTGCGAATCTCCAAAAATATTATTGAGATACTTGCCTCCTACTTCCTACAGGCTCAAATATTATTTTTCCCTCTTTTTCCATAAATGTTATTTTAAATCTATCAAATATGCCCAGGCGGCCAAGGAGCGGAGGAGCCTCCTCAATTAATGCCCACGCCACCCATGGCTCTAATTCTATATCCCCTATTCTCATCGGAATCTTTGTGATTATAACTGGTACACCTATACCCCTTACACCCTTTAGCTCCCTTATTTCACCCACATCCTTTGTTAATCCAAGCATTAATCCAAAAGAGTAAGGAATTAGTGTTATATCCGCACCAGAATCTATAAACGGATGAAATTCTATCCACTCCCCACTCTTTGCTCTTATGTACACCTCAGCCACTGGTCTCTTTATCTCCCCCACTATTGCGCTTTTCATCTGGCGATATCTGAAAACAATTTTCATCTCGGTGCCCTCCAGATTATAACACCAGTAAATCGCTCTCTGGTACCCAGTCTATCGCTATCATTTTTCCCGGATACTTTTCTTTTGCTTTTCTGTAAACCTCATCCGCTCTATCTCCACTTGCCACAACTTTACCATCCACTATCGCTATCCATTTGCCTGCATATTCACTTAAATCCGTATTAATGTAAAACTCATAGTTCTTATCCTTTATCTCCTCTACCTTTGCCATGTGTTACTCATCCCCTCTCTTTTATTTAACTTTTTTCTTTTTTTCAGGCTTTTTATTTCCCCAACTCTCACATCAATATTTCATCTCATCATTCAATAATCTCAAGCTTCCTTAGTTTTTCCTCCGTTGGCACACCATTTACCCACTCTCTGAATTCATAGTATTCCTGTAACATCTTCTCGAATTCCTCTCTGCTGAGCGCATTCTCACCCTTAAATATTTTGGGGGGTAGAGTGTCATCCTTACCGGAGAATCCAGCCTTTATATTGAAAAGTCTTTCAAGATTGTATATCCTCTCCCCCGCCCTCAGAATATCCTCACTCCTGTAATTTATACCTGTAACAGCGCTAAGAAGTTTCGCATATTCAACCTCACTCATTGCAAATGTTGTGAATTTGCATAGTACAAGAGAATCCACCGCCGCATTTAGATTCTGAAATATGACCACGAGACCTGCCTTTCCCTCAGGATTGAGACGATGAATAAGCTTGGGCTTTCCTATGATTTCTGGAGCAACCATATATGCACGAAGATGGCAACCTCCTCGATTACTTGTGGCATAGCTCAGAGCCTGTCCATAAAGACCTCGAGGATCATAGCCAGGAAGTTCAAGCCCTTTTATATCTGTACTCTTATCTCGAGCATTGAATTTTTCTGCCAATCTTTTTGAACCCTGCGATAGTACAGGGCTATCGAGTATATTCTCCACCCTCTCAAGATAATTCTCTCCTGTAAGCTCCTTGTAAAGGGCTATTGTTGCCCCCGCAGTAATTGTATCCATGCCGTATCTATTGCATTTTACATTTGCATCAACTATTTTTTCATAATCTTCATTATTTAAATTCGGACCGAAGGCCCATATGGTCTCATATTCAGGCAGTTCAATATCCCTCTTCTTATCCACTTTTTTGCAGTTTATTGGACATCCCCAGCATCCATGACTTGCTATTTCGTAGCTCTCAATTATATAATTCCCGGATAATCTTTCACCATTTGGAAAATGAGAGGCATTGAAATTATCGGTGGGCATGACTTCCAGGTAATTGACGATATCAAAAAGCATTGATGTTCCGAAAACTCTGAGTCCTTTGTTTATAGGAGGAGAGGCCTCTAAAAGCCTTACCATCTCCTTCATGGCAGTTTTATAATCTTCCAAATTTGCAATCTGAGGCTTTTTTCCTCCTCTTACAACTATTGCCTTGAGATTCTTCGACCCCATTATTGCTCCAAGACCTCCTCGTCCCGCAGTGTGGGTTAAATCATTCATTATGTTTGCATAAAGCACACCCTTTTCTCCTGCCCGACCTATACATGCAACACTTCCCAATTTTTCAAGTTTGACAGTTACCTCATCCACATTCAATCCCCATAGCTCTCTGGCATTCTCTATTGAACATCCATCATCATTGATAACAATGTACACAGGTCTATCAGCCCTTCCGTAAATTATAAGGGCATCGTAGCCAGCATAATGAAGTTCTTTGCCCCAGAAGCCACCTGAGTTAGAATCAAATATGGTACCTGTGAGAGGCGATTTAGAAACCACTCCATGGCGACCTGACATTGGTGCAACTCCGGTAAGAGGACCCACTGCAAAGATGAGTGAATTTTCGGGGGATAGAGGATCAATATTGGGATCTACCATATCGTAATAGAGCTTGACTCCAAGACCTCTACCTCCAATATAATCCTTCAAAATCTTCTGAGGTATGCTCCTCTCCTTTATAGAAAGTGTGTCCAGATCAATGTAGAGTGCCTTGCCAGTCCAACCGAACATGTTTAGGGAATGGATATGCACAAATTTAACCTTTCGGATACTCCAAATACTTGTGGGGTACGAAAACTATTTCGCAGAAAAACAGTAGGAAAGAGATAAATTAAGCGGGATGGAAATAAAGATGAGAAATTCAAAGAGACATCCATTTCTCCAGATGTATGTAAGGGATGAGAAGATCATTGGAAATTCTTGTTTTAGCTTTTTTTTTACCAGGATAATTTAAAAAATGTGATAGAGCAGGTTCTCTTAAATGATACCTTTCTTTGTTGTTAATAACCTAAAATAGTAGGGAAGAGAAAATATTTTTTATCAGACAAAAATATTCCTAAAAACGAAAAATTCAAAACAACTACAACATCATCATAAGTTTTTTATAGTATAATATTATAGATATCTTTAGTGATAATCTATGAAAGAGATAAAAATAGTATATATCGTAATCATATGCAGGGAGAATCTGCTTGTGATAAGAGGCATAGATAATCCTCCCGCAAAGGTGAGGCGTTAACATACAGTCCGCCACATACGGAATCCACGATATGGCTGTATGCGAATGTAAGTGGAGAGTGGATGAAATTGGGAGAGATTAAAGTGAGGCACAGTATGCACACCAATGTGATAAATCTTGATACCTTCTCATGGTTCTTTGGAGATAAAGTGGAATTGAGATTTGAGATGAGAGATAGAAATGGCATAGATTTTATAGGAATAGCGCATGATTACAGAGTGGCAAGTGTTGAGAGGGTGCCGTTAATTGAGGCGAGTTATGGATATGAGAATATAAGCAGGAGGGATGGCTACTATCTCCGCATAAATCCGGGAGACTTTGTGAGACTGAATTTCGAAGGTAAGGGAGACGGGTTATATCTCCTCAAGATATACGGATTCTATTTCAACCGCAACATGATAGGCAAGGGGATAGGAATAGCAAGTGTGGATGAGGTGAACATAGCGGAGGCGAAGCTGCAGGAGAGTATAGAGCCAGGTAAGTATTATGTTCTTCTTCCACTGCTGGAGGATTACAGCGGGATATGCCATATAGCCTGGTATGTGGATGGCATGTATGTTCCAGGTTCAAAACCGGTGTTGAGCTTTGAGGCAGGAGA